>JAISRD010000255.1 GCA_031273835.1 Treponema sp.
TGTCTAACTGGTAGTATTCTTGTAACATTTTGTAAAATTCTTTGCCGTCATTTTTTTCTTGCCGTTTTTCTTTACGGATTTTATATTCGGTAATAATCGCTTCTCTATTTTCAATGGCAAACGCTTTTGCCAACTCTTTATTATCGGTATCGGTAGATTTTTTTGAAGGTATCCATTTACCTGTGTCTAAATCTTTGTATCTTACGGCATAATAAAAACCGGATTTGTATTTATCGCTCTTAATAGGCATTAAATAAAATCCGTATTTCTTCTCCGCATTATCCATTAGACCACTATTACATAACAGGGTATTACAAGACAAGAGCAGATTATTTATTTGAGTAATGATAGATGAAAGTTCCGCTTCTTTCGCCATATTGAACGCTATTTAAGGTAAGATGATGATGATGGCGGCGATTGAACGCTAATCGCCGCTATTTGACCCTCTTTACGCTTCTTTCGCCTTAAATGGCGTTATTTCGCTGACGGGTGTAACGGGCGCAGGAGCGGATTTACCTTCTATTTCGCTCTCTCTCCGTAGTTTCCGCTGTTGTTTGGCGGACTTGACTTGCGTAGCGTTGGATTTTACCACGCTTTCATACCGGCGGGACATCCATACTTCCACCTCCGCTTCGTCAAAAAAGACTTTACGGGCGCTAATGTATTTAGCGGGTAAGTGCTGCTCCCTGATTAAGCGGTTAAGACTGGCGACTGAACGAACGCCAAAGGGACCGAGCTTGATAAGCAAGCTTTCTTTGTTTAGATATGCCATAGCGCATACCTCCAAAATGCCCCATAAACCCGCCTAAGCGGTTTATGGGGAAAATTTTGGTTCTATGAGAGACGGAGGGGAGAGATGACGGAGAAGGTCATACAAAGGTCATAAACCGCCTAAAAAACGATCCATTTTACCCTGATAGGAAGCATTTTTTAACCTTTTATGACCTTTTTCTCACCTATTTTCGCTATTTCCTTATCCTGTAAGGAAATTTTCTGGAGGTGAGGGGAATTGAACCCCTGACCTCTTGAATGCCATTCAAACGCTCTAGCCAACTGAGCTACACCCCCCAGAATAGGATAAACATACAGGGGAAGCTTCTTTTTGTCAAGATACGGGGGGCTTAAGTTTTACGCCCCTGTCCGCAGTTCCGCCCTGAACACCGCCTGTCCGTCCCGGCGGCCTTCCACGGCGAAAGCCCCGGAGGCCGCGGCGGGATAATCCGCCGATCTTCCCGCCGGAGCGCCCTCTCCGTCCATGGGGGCCGCTAAAAGAGTAAGTTCCTCGCCGTAGAGGGCCTCGGAAAGGTAGTTTATATCGATCCGCAACTGTTTTGCCGATTCCAGTATGCTCCGGTCAAGGAGGTCCTGTATCCACTGCACGTAGCGGGTGTTGTTCATGTGGCCGTTATAATCCAGGTCGGAATAACAAACCCTGCGGGGAACCGGGCCGCCTGCCGCCTGAGGGTCCGCGAAGCGGGGGGGGAGGGCGGGGGGGGCCTCGTCCCCGGATGCTCCCAGGGGCAGGGCGTTTATCCCCTCGTTGAGGGAGAGCTGTTCCATCGCCTCCTGGGGGCGCAGGGGGCGGCGTTTTTCCAGATCGACAATGAGCCAGCCGCCCCGGCCCCGGACCGCCGGTTTCCCCGCCTTATCCAATATGTTGTAGTCCCGGACGGCGAAGAGCCTGTGCCGGTTCCGGGGCCAGCTCTGTACGGTTACCGTTTCCCCAAAGCGGGGACGGCTTTCCATAAACACCGAAAGGCGGGAGAGCACCCAGACCCGGCCGGTCCTCATCATCGCTTCCCGCCCCACGCCGAGTATTTCCGCGTGGCTGATGGCGGCTTCCTGAAAAAAATCAAAGACCGCCGCCAGGGTCAGGGTGTCGCTTCCGTCAATATCGCCGAAGCGGACCGACGCGGTTTCGGAAAAAATATCCGTCGTATTTGCCGCGGCCATTGCTGTCTATGCTCCTTTTTCCCGGGAGGGGAGGTACCTTTGCAGTTTGTCCATAACGTCGTCAATATCAAGGGGTTTTCCCACATGCCCGTCCATGCCGGATTCAAGGCATTTTTCCACGTCTTCCTTAAACACGTTGGCGGTCATGGCGATTATTGGTACCCGCCGGGGGAGGGGCGGAGCCTGAGGGGGGATCTGTTTTTCTTCGGCCCTGATGCGGCGGGCGGCTTCATAGCCGTCCATTTCGGGCATCTGCACGTCCATAAAGATCATATCGTATTTGTCCGGGTCCGCGCTGAATTTTTCCACCGCCTCGACGCCGTTTTCCGCGCAGTCGATTTCCAGTTCCGTATCTTCAAGCAGGGAAAGAACGATTTCGCGGTTTATTTCAATGTCCTCCGCGAGCAGTATGCGGCGGCCGGGAAACTTAAGGACCGCGGGCCCTTCCCCGGAACCGGCGTCCTCAACCCCGTTTAAAGGGATTTGCCCCCGTTTCAGCTTAACGGTGAAGGTGAAGACCGAACCCCTGCCCGGCTCGGACTCAAGCCGGATTTCTCCCCCCATCATTTCCACAATACGTTTGCTGATCGCCAGCCCAAGCCCCGTACCTCCGTATTTGCGGGAAGTATCGCTGTCCGCCTGTTCAAAGGAAGTGAAGAGCCGTTTCCGCTGTTCCTCGCTGATCCCGATGCCGTTGTCCCTTACCGCAATCCGCAGGGTACAAAGCCCCCCTTCCTCGCCGAGGAACGAAGTTTCCAGATCTATGGCGCCCCCCTCGGGGGTAAACTTAACGGCGTTTGAAAGCAGGTTGGTAACGACCTGGACAAGCCGCTGTTCGTCCCCGTAAAGCAGCGGCGGTATACCAGGCCCCAGGGTAACGGTAAAGCGCTGTTTTTTTCCTTCCGCCTGGAAGCCGATCACATTGGCCGCGCCGCGGAGTACCTTTTCAAAATTGAATTCCGAATAGGAAAGCTCAAATTTACCCGCCTCGATCTTTGACATATCCAGAATATCATTGATGATCCTTAAAAGATGGGTGGAGGCGTCCACGATTTTTGAAAGGCAGTAATCCTTTTTTTCTGTATCTGCGGCACCCAGGGCAATATTGGTCATGCCTATGATGGCGTTCATGGGGGTGCGTATTTCATGGCTCATATTGGCAAGGAAATTACTCTTTGCCCTGGTACTTGAAAGGGCGTCCTCCCGGGCGCTGATAAGGTTTTCCGTCATCTCATTGCGCTGCATGGCGTTGGCGATAAGGAGCCCCGCGGAACGGAGTATGCCCTCCTCGTCGGCGGAAAAATCCCGCTTGTCCCGGCAGCTGTCAAAGCCGGCGAAACCCCAAAAAAGGCCCCGTACAAAGGCGGGAACCATGAAGAACGAAACGATACCCCGGGACCCGTACATTTTCCTTTGATTTTCGGGGAGATCCGCTGCGGCCCCCCCGTAACAACGGCCCCTGGAAAGCTCGTCCCAGCCGGGAATATCCGTACAGGAAAGGTCGGGCCCGGCCTCCCTGTCCTTCCGGAGAGCGGCCGTTTCGGACCACTCATAGAGCGGGGCGGCCCGCAGTTCTCCGTTGTTGATGCGGTTTTTCCAGATACAGACCTTATCAACATCCACCACACGGGCAATCATGCCCATACAGCGCCAAAGATCGCTTTCAAAATCCGCCGGGACCGATTTTAACAGTATGGCGGCCACATCGTTTAAGGTATTGAGCAGGGCGTCCTGCTTTTCAATTTCCTCCAGTATAACGCGGAGACGCTCATCGGCCTCTTTCATCTGTTGAAGCGATTTATCCGCTTTTTTCTTTTCAAGAAAATAAATGGCTTCCTGGAATTTTAATACCATCCCTAAGAAAAAACCCGTAATGAACAGGGACTGTAAATGCTCAAAGACAACCATGGACTGCTTGAGGGGAACGAGCAGTGAAGGATACCTGATGCTTAGGGCAAAGCAGCCCGCCACGATGCTTATATGAAAAAGGAGATGGAGGCAGAGGCTCCAGCCTTTGAACAGAAGAAAGATCAACACCGTACTGAGTACAAAATAGATGGGCATCCCCCCGCTCATGCCGCCGAGGAGGAAGAACGCCATGGGAAAAAACAGGTCGCAGACCGTTATGACGGTAAGCCAAACGCCTATGGTATAGACTTTGAAGCGGTTAATCACCACCAAAAGCAGGATTACCGACAGGGTTATGCCCGCCATGACAAGAATGACCGCCCCGTCGTTTTTTGCCGCCGCCCGGCTTATGGTAGAGGCAAGACAGGCAAAGATCCCCACAAAGCAGATCATATTAAGAATACGGGCTCTCAATGAGAGGGATTCGGAAAAAATACAACGGTCAATAAAGCGCTTTAGCTTATTCACAACAATTTATTGATTATACCGCCTACGGGGAGCTTTGTCAGGCCTTCGCGCCTGTGGGATTTTTACCATGCTGGGGCGCAAAGCGCCTGCCGGGGTTAGTACTTAATCTCTACATGGCTTATCATGCCCCGCTCTTTGACGCCGCCGCCGAAGTACCGGGGCTGCGCTTCCACGCTTGTCCTCCGGGGAGCGCCGAGCCGTACCGCCGCGCTGTACAGGACCCGGTTTTCGCCCCGCAGGGTGGCTTCCACAAAAACCCGGTATTCCCCCTGGGGCAGCGCCGAACCGGCCTGGTCTTTTCCGTCCCATACATAACTGAGGGTTCCGCTTCCCGGTGTGGGACCGCTTACGGCGTCTACCTGGGATTTATTCATTCCCTCAAGCCCCGATTGTTTAACCCACAGGGGAATGGACTGTTCCCGTTTTTTCCAGCCCCCCTGGGCGGTAAAACGGGCGGCGTAAAGGGTCCGCACATGATTACCGCCGGAATCCTCGATCCAGACGGCAAATTGATTGGATGCAAAACCGCCCTGTTTTACATAGTTAAAGCTGATTTCTATGGTCTGGGCGTGAAGCGCCGCGGCGGCGCATAAAACCAGCAGGGCAAACACGATCTTTTTCATGGTTTGGTAATACCACGGGGGGAATGCCTTGTCAAGCTGAGTTGGGATACCTTCGGGGGCGTGGAGGCAATGCGGCTTGCTTGTTGACACCGGTAAGGCTTGAATGTTATCTTACCGGTGAAAACCGCGCGGGTGAGCCTTGAATCTTTAAGGCCTTGCGGCGGATTTTTAGCGGGTCCAGTAGCTCAGGGGATAGAGCGGCTGCCTCCTAAGCAGCAGGTCGGCCGTTCGATTCGGCCCTGGATCAACCCATTCCAATCGACGTATTCGTTGATAGCGCTTTGTTTTTGGAAAACAGGGCCCTTGACAAAAATATCAACATACGGCACTGTACGCAGACTATTTAATACATAGACTATTTAATATGAGGAAAATAAAAGAATGAAACAGGATTTCATCGGACAAATGAAGCAATCCCTTACCGCCCTCAAGGCCGAAATTATCGAAAAATTGATGATCTCCGGCGAGGACTTTAAGGAAATTATTGAAGGAATGGACCCCAAGGATCTGGCCGACGTGGCCTCTGACGACATAGATAGAAAAATGATAGAAGCCTTGGGTTCCCAGGAATTAAAGCGGCTCAAACTGATCGATTCCGCCCTTACCCGCATAGAGCAGGGCAAATACGGCCTCTGCGTCAAATGTGGTAAACGCATCCCCCAGGACAGGCTTGAGGCCATCCCCTACGCGCTGATGTGTATAGCTTGTAAGACCGCCGAGGAACGGCGGAACCGGTAATTCCCATCCTCCCGGGCGTTCATTGAGAGTCCCAAAACCTGACATTTCCGGGCAGGATCGTCTTCCAGTAGGGGTTCAGGTTGTGGTTGGCGTTTTTGTACACCCTATAATCCAGGTTAATTTTACCTAAACCCAGCTTTTCCCGCCGGGTATTTTCGGCGTTTACCGCCCGGAAAAGCTCGTCGTTCCAGCTTTTCGGCACCGCCGTATCCTGATCCCCCTGTTCAAGCAAAATCGGCGTATCCGGGGCGATACGGTTCAGATAACTAAACAGCGAGAAATCCGCGGCGGGCCGCTCCTTCTTAAATTGGGCGGCCCAGGCGGCGTTCCTTTGATAGTGGGCCATGCTGTCGGGGAAAGCCAGGCTCACCGGAGCCCAGAGTACCGTGGGGATGGGTTTTTGCAGAACTTCAAGAAAATGAATCGCCACCTGTCCTCCGTTGCTGTGTCCCCAGAGGACTATCTTGTTGAATGACGACGGAAGCTTAATCCTGCCGCTTTGGGGAAGCTCCGGGGAAAAACGCAGATCCGGCTTTTGCAGGCTCAGGTACAATTCCACCGCGTTTACGGTGGAATAAAACTGATGCAGTTCTGCGGGCTCCGGGGGCGGGGAGGACGCGCCGTAGCCCAAAAAATCCGGGGCTATCACCGCGTAGCCCCGCCTTAAATAGGTCCTGGCGGGATTTTCGGTTCCCTTGCCCGTATAGTACCCCTCCGGGTGTTGATGCCCCCTCAGCATGATCACAATCCCCTTGAGCCCGCCGCTGGCGGGAATCGAGAGCCGGGCGCTCACCGTGAGTCCCAGGGAGCTGTAGATCACATTGTAGGCATATTGGAGGCCGTCCTTAAACGCCAGGGTCCGTATCGTAATGGGACTTGCCCTATAGGGGTAGTTTTGAAGGCCCTTGAGCGAAAAATCCCTGTAGGGCTGTTCCCCGGCGGAGAGCCGGGGAAGGACAAACAGCAGGGCCGCGATAAATACACACAGACAGGCGTATTGGCGGCTATCCCCGGTAATCGATAATTTCCTGTTCAATCCCTACTCCCGCTTCCTCTATACCGCCGATCAGGTCTTCCATACCCGGAATGGACCGGGTCCCTTCACGGATCAGCTTGAGCCGCCGCAGCGACGGCTGTTTAAGCTTCCTGCCGCAGTCCAGGTAGCGGTTAAAAGTGTCCCGGTCCATCTTCAGGGGCTTTACCGGTTTTCCCGCGATCTCCTTAAGTTCCTGCAGGATGAGGATTCCGTCGGGATCCAGGTCGCCGGCGTGGTAAAAGGCGAATCCCGATTCCGCAAGCAGCGATACCAGGGCCTGAACCGCCCGGTTCGGATGCCCCCCGGTGTAGAGGAAACAGCTGTAATCCGGCAGGGTTTCCGCCAGGGCAAAAAAAGTTTCCTTGTTTTCTATCATCAACACCGCCGCGGGGGACGTCGCCGGGGGGATAATGCGCCGCAGTTTCAGGATCGTCCCCAGGGGAAGGGCCAAAACGCTTCCCGTAAGGTTGATGACCGGCGGCGGGGCCGGGGGCCCTTCCCCCCCAAAGCTAAGGGTAATTTTTCCGGCGATAAACGTTTCAGGAAAGGCCCGGTCCAGAAAAGAAAAATCCGGGACCTCAATACCCTGCCGCCGGGCCCTGTTCAGCAGGGGCTTAAAAAGGCCGGTCTGGGCTTCCAGCCGTTTGGAATCTCTATAGAGGGATACCGACAGGGCCCTGGTGGTGATACCCCGGGGGGTCTTCGGGAAGAGGGGCCCCTTAAGTTCCCCCTTTTCCGAAAGGGCCCCGGTAAGCCGCGCCAGATCCTCCAGCGCCCCGGCGTCAACCCCCCGTACCGCGTCAAGGGGCGTAAACTTTTCGGCGAGGAAAGAAAAAAACTCCGTTTCCCCGGCGCCGCTTTCCGCCAGGGTCCGGGCGGTCCGCCGGACGGCCTCGGCGGCGGTTTTGGGTGAAGAGCCCCCGGCAAGCTCAAAGAGCAGTTCCGGGTTCCGGCACGTCAGGGAGGAGAGGGCCTCCCCTTTACGGCGGCGGACCCAGGTGAGGGAAAGGAGGCCCCGCTTTTCCAGGGCTTCGGCGGCTTCCAGAAAGGATTCCCGCTCGTCCGGGGGGGCATGGTCAAAACCGTGGAAAATCCGGTCCGGCCGGAGTCTCAAGGGCCGGGGTTTTTCGTCGTAAGCGCCGTCCCCTTCCCGGCCCGGAGGGTCAAAAATAACGGCGGCGGCGGAAGCGGGGTAGCGATCGGCAAAGACCCCGATGATACGCCTTTCCCAGGGGGTCAAGAAAGTCCGCCGGTATGAAAATCCCGGACCCGGGCGGAAAAGCCGTGGCGTATCACGATGTTGATCCGGTCCATGTGAGGGGCGATGGCCTCAATCTTTTCGGTGGGGACGGAACTGATGATCTGGATATTCAGGTCCCGGTAAAATTTCAGAATCTTGCCTATCCGTTCATCGTCCATGCGGTTAAAGGCCTCGTCGAACATCACGAGCCGCACGGTAGTTTCGGGCCGGGCCTTGTAGAAACGGTAGAAACTCGCGGCGATGGCCACGTAGTAGGGGGTCTGGGTTTCACCGCCGGATTTTTCCTTGAGTACCTTGGACAGGGAAAGTTCCATGGGTTTTCCCGTGGCCGGATCGATCACATCGGTTTCCCTGATCTTGATGTCGTAGCGGAAATAGGTCCGGTAGTCGCAGATGCTCCGCAGTTCCGGGGAATCCAGGTTGGCGTTGAGGATACGTTCAAAAAGATCCCGGGCGGCCTTTAACTCCGCCGGGTCCGTAAGCTGGGAAAAGAGGCTGTCCTCCTCGGAGGGAATCGCCGCGGCCTTGCGGATAATCTCGATCTGGCCCTTCCGGTCGTTCTTTTCTTCCAGGCTGAAATGGTACTGATCCCGGCCAAAACTTAAGGAGCGGAGTATCTCATTGATCTCCCGGAAACTTTCACGGGCCTCCTCAATAAGCTCATTGAGGCGGGAGATAAAATGGTCCTTGAATTCCTTTTCCGCGTCCTGCCGGGCCCGGGCGATCTTTTCCCGGTACTCGGGCAGTTCCGAAGTTTCAAGGCGTTTCAGAATGCCTTCGGCCTCGTCGTTTTCCGACGGTTCAAGCGAAAGGAGGGCGTTGAATTCCCTGTCGTAGCCCTGGGTCAGGGTCTGATATTCCTTTTTAAGGTTATCGACCCGGCTCCTGAAACCTTTAAGGGTGGATTCGTAAGAGCCGGATAGATCCTTAAGGCTCGCCTTTTCGATCTGTTTTTCCGCATAGGCCTCACATTCCCCGATCTCCAGAGGATGGGCTTCGCCGAAGGAACCTATGCCCCGGACTTTTTCTTCCAGGGAAAGTTCAAGGGCCCCCAATTCTTCCCGGAACGCGGCGGCGCTCTGGTTTACCCCGCCGAGGCTGCCGTGGAGGCGGTTGATCTCCGTTTCGGCGTCCCTCGTCCGCCGGAGGAGGAGGTCCCGCTTTTCCTGGAGTTCCCGAAAGCTCCTGGTATCCACCGCGGCCAGTTCTTCCCGTGAACGGGCCAAATCGGCGGAAAGTTTCCCGCAGGCCTCCACCGCCTGAAAAAGAAAGCGCAGTTCCGTAAGGGTCCGCGCCGCCCGGTGAAAGAGTTCCTCCCGCTTCTCCGCCTCCTTCTCCCGAAGCTCCGCCCCGTCCCGCTCCCGCCGGAGCCGCTCCGACTCGGCCAGAAGAAATTCCCGCCTTTCCTTCCGGGCGGCCTGTCCCAGGTAATGCCGGCGGTACACCTCCTCCCTGATCCGGGATGCGGTGTGGCTGCCGTAACTCATACATTCTTTGGTTACGGCAAAGGGGTATTTTTTCAGGTTCCCGATGTCGGCGCGTATCACTTCCCCTAAAACATAATCCAGGTAGATCCGCGCGTAGGGGGAATCGGCGCCGACCAGTTCGGCGAGGCTTCCCTTCCGTTTTTCGGCGTTCCGCATCTTTTCCAGATTGGGCAGGAGGGCCCCGCCGACGGTCCGGGGGAGTCCGTCGTAAATTTCCAGGGCCCTTTGAAAATCCGCGGGGTCCACCAGAAGGGCAAAGCGGCGGGTGTTAAGCCAGCCCTCCACCGCGTCGGCCCAGGCGGGGTCGTCAATTTCCGCCGAGTCCGCGAGAAACCATGCGGCTATCCCCGCCTTCTCCAGGGCCTCCCGGAGCGCCGTGGGGGCTTCGGGATAACGGAGTATGCCCCGTTCGAGGTCCGCCAGTTCCGCCAGGACCTCCCGCAGGGTTACGGCCGCCGCTTCCTTAAGCCGCCGGGCCTCTTCCTTTTCGGTACGGCTTTTCCGCTCCTCCTCCTCGACAAAGCGCGTATCCTCTTCGGGGTTGTCCCCGGAGGATAAGGACCGGTTGAGCAGGGTTTCGCACTGGGACCGGAGGAGACGGTACCGTTCCGCTTTGGGTTCCGCTTCTTCCAGATCCTTTTGGATACGGTTTATCCGCTCCTCAATACGCAGATAAAGGATATGGGCGTCGTTGGCGGCGAGGCCCGCGTCGGTTTCCCGCAGTTCCTGTTCCCACTCAAAGCGCTGTCGGCCCAGGGTTTCAATTTCCCTTTTAAGGAAGGCGGCCTTTTCCTCAAGTTCCTCAAGGCGGCGGCGCCGGTCCCGCCGTTTTTGTTCCTCCAGGTCCTTTTCAATCCTGAGCTTTAAGTATTCCTGTTTTAGAATGAGGCCCCTGTAGTTCCGCCACTCGGCGGCCCGGGCGCAGATCTTTTTGAGGGCCTCGATACGCAGCGCCGCTCCCCGGGCCTGACGGTCCGCCTCTTTGTAACTTTCCAGATTGTCCTTCATGGTGTTTATTTCCACCGGCCGGTCTTCCAGAATATAATCGCATACAAAACGATCCACCGACACCAGGGGGGTAAAACTGACCGACCGGGTAAAAGCTTCCAGGTAGGGATTGTATTCGGCATAACGCCGCCATACCCCCAGCCTGCCGGTAAGGTCCCGCAGGTACAGCCGCTTGGATTCGTAAAAAACAAGGTCCCCCCCCGTAATGAGGTCCCGGAACTGCCTGAATACCAGGGGGCCCCCTTCCCCGTCCGCCCCCCGGGGGGCCCTTACCGGGAGGGCGGCGACGGGAACATTGGAGGCGATCCAGAAATGCTCGGTCAGCTTCCCGTCGGTATAGGCCTCCACGCAGACGGCGGCGGAGAAGGCCCCGGCGGCGGTGGAAAATTCCAGCATCACATGGGCCACCGTATCCCCCCGGCGGTACTCGGTGTCGTCGGCCCCCACTTTACAGCGCACATAAGCGGCAAGATCCCGGCCCCCCCTGCGGTCCCCGGCGGCGGCGTTAAACCGGGCCTTGCGGAGATCCGCCGCCATGGCGTACTGAACGGCGTCGATGATGGTGGATTTGCCTGAACCGTTATCCCCCGCCAGGAGGCAGCGGTTCCCGATGTCGATTACCGTATCCTCAAAGTTATGCCAGTTGACCAGCCGTATCCGTTCCAGGGTAATCATGGGCCCCTCCGGGCATGATGGTAACACTAAACAGACCGGGGGACAATACGGCCCGTTTTTAAGGCGGCGCTTTTATTTTTAACCGGGAAAAACCGGGGATTAACCATGAAAGGCGCGAAAAAACACGAAAAAAACAGTCCTTCGTACTTAGTTAAGGAGAAACAAACCGCAAGAGCCCGCCTTGTACGGGGGAGGTACCACGGCGATCCACGACGATCTTCATTTCCGGGCCCCTTTTCTTCCGTCGTGTTACATCGTGTTACGTCACGGTTCCTCCTTAGGGAAGGCGGGATTCGCCCTTTAGCTTAGCCGGAACAGTTACCGGTCCGCTTAGAACGGCTATAAGCCGGTTTATAACAAAAATAATCCGGCTCAGATCGATTATAAGTCAACTTAGATCAAAAATAAGCCGGCTTGTAGCAAAAATAAGCCGACTTATAACAAAAATAATCCGGCTTATAATGACAATAATCCGGCTTAGATCAAAAATAAGCCGACTTATAATAAAAATAATCCGGCTTGGAGCGAAAATAATCCGGCTTATAATGACAATAATCCGGCTTAGATCAAAAATAAGTCGGCTTATAGTGGAAATAAGTCGGCTTATAATGAAAATAAGCCGGCTTGGAGCGAAAATAAGTCGGCTTATAATAAAAATAAGTCGGCTTATAGCGAAAATAATCCGGCTTATAATAAAAATAATCCGGCTTGGAACGGCTTTTAGCCGACCGGGAACGTAAAATTACCGCTGTCAGGGGAGGGCGGACGGGTCTTCCGGTTCCGGCGCTTCTTCGGAGGGCGCCGGTTCCTCCTTTTCCCGGTGGGACAGGGAGTCCAGCAGTTCGTCGATGCTGTCGCGGCCGACGCTCATGGCAAGGCTGGGATAGAGGATGATAATTCCCTCCATGTCGGAGAGATCCTGATTTTCAAGCCCGATAAGTTTATGGGATTGGAGGCGGCGGAGCACTTCGATGAGCCGGGTCTTTTTTATTTCATCCCCCACCATGACGTTGTACTTTTGGACAAAGTCAAAAACCGTCAGGGTGGGGAAGGCGGTCAGGGAAAGTTCCGCCCGCTTTTCCTCGTAAAGGAGCCGGGCGGTCAGGAGGGCGCAGGTTTCTTCCCGGCCCAACCGGAGCCGGGTGTCGCCGCCGCCGCGGAAACTGACCACCCCCAGACCCTCGTCCCGCAGGAGGGCCGCGTCCATACAGGAAAACCACGCGTCAAAGAGGCCGGCGTTGAGTATGGTGAAATCGTACAGCTCCTCCTCCCTGTCTATGCCCCGGATTATAAAGGTCTTTGTCAGCAGGGTACGCACCGCGGTTTTGAAGAGATCAAAATCGCCGTCGGTAAGTTCGGTAATCAGATGAAGAGAGTCAAGATCGGCCGTCATGCTTTCCTCCGCAGAACTACGTTGGGAACCACATAAGAGGCGGCCTTGACGGAAGTTCCGGCTTCTTCGCGGTCTTCTATGCCGTAGCTGAAGGCCGGCCGGGAATCGGCATAGAGAACGGAATAGATAAAACGGATGAAGGAACTTTCATCCTCCACGAGCTCCCCAGGGGAAAGTAAGTCCCGGCCTTCCCCCCGGCCGTCGAGCCATTGGCCTATGCGTTTAACCCCCAGCTGCCGCCCGAGGCGTATAAAGAGTTCCGCCTCGGCCTTTTCCATGGCTTCCCTGTCCGCCGGGGAAGCTTCCCGGCTAAAGTCGGCGTTTTCCCTCCGGTAACGGCGGTACAGGGACTGGGGAGCAAAGGTCCTTATCCGGTGAAGCCGGTGGGCCAGGCCCCCCTCCGTGTCTTTTCCGGCCCCCTTACCCGGTTTGTATATTTCCCTGACCAACTGTCTGAGTTTTCCCGCGATGGTGGAATCCGGTTCCAGCAGGGCCTTAACCCGCTCAACGCTTGAACGGGCGTAGAGCATGTTCCGGCGGTCTATGTCCTCCAGCAGGGGGTCCACCGCCCGGAGGGTATCCCGGATTTCTTCCAGCATGGTCAGAAGCCTCCGCCGGTTATCCCCCTGGGGGAGGGAATTGTTACGGGAAAGTTTCCGGGCGCTTTCGTTAAGCCATTTTTCATCCGCCAAAAGATCCCCCACCTTTTTGATGATCCGGGGCCGGTAGCGGGAAAGGTTATCCGAGGTCTTGAGCCGTTTATAAGCGCCGTCCAGTATATCCGCCGCGTACAGATCGTAGTGGAGGTGGAGTATGTCCTTAATATCCCCAGAGGCAGCGCCGTCGCTGAGCCGGTCGTAGTGGCCCTTGATGCTTTGGGAGAGAACCTTGAGGGCGTCGATCAGGGTCTGGGTAGTTCCGTGGGCGTTGAGTACCGCGTAGTGTCCGTTTTCCTCCACCGCGTCCCCGCAGAGGAGGGAATAGATAGCCACCACGTGGCTTTCGTATTCGGTTTTAAGCCCCTCCTCTACCCGGGCCAGGGCCTCGAGAAAGGGCCGCCCATGGGGGGTGATATTGATCACCCGGGTATAGTCGCTTAAGGTTTCCTCGGTAAGCCACTCCGTATTGATAAGCCGCCGCAAGAAGAGGTTCGCCAGGGCCCGCCCGTTCCTGGCGGCGCCGGGTGTTTCCCCCGCTTCGTCCGCTTCCGGGCCTGTCCGGGAGGGGTTCGGCCGGAGGGAGCTCAAGTCCGGTTCCGGCGTTTCCCCGGCGGCTTCGCTGCCGGCCGTTTCGGTTTTATCCTGAAAGGGAAGATCCTCAAGTCCCTCGTCGGCCAGGACATTCCGGTGTATGCCGAAATACTCCGTAAAAGAGCGAATCACCTGCTCCCGCTCAAGCCCCCGGGCGTTTTCCTGGAAGAGCCGGTAGTAGAGTACCAGCAGGGCCGCGTAATGTTCCCGGTTGGCCCCGACCAGGGGTGAAAAGAAATTTTCGGGCAGGGTGGCGAAGACGCCTAAACCGGAGGGCATAAAAACACGCTAGGAGATGGACGGTTCTTTGTCAAGCTTCTTTTACCCCCGTGATGCGACCCCCGTTGCATAAAACGTTTCCGATACGCTATGCTGTTACCGACCGGTCGTTAACACCGGGTTGCTTATGACACGAGACGATATTATCGGCGCCGCCTTCAAGGTTTGGGGGCGGGAGCTCTACAAAGTTACCAGCCTCTCCAAGCTGGCGGATACCCTGGGGGTTTCCAAACCGGCCCTGTACCGGCATTTTCCCGATAAACAGGCCCTGCTTGACGCCATGGAACGCCGGTTTTTCGACGATTACGCGGCGAACATAAAGCCCGCCATCGAAAAAGTACGGGAGCTGGAATCCTGGCAGGAACGGATCCTCATTATGGTCCGGGGCATGACGGAATTTTTTTCCTTCAATTTTGATTATTTTATTTTTTCCCTGGATAAAATGAGCCAAAAAGATCATTTCCACCATTACACGGATGAACTGGAAAAGCGGGGTATCCGCTTTTCCGAATTTGCGCCGAAGGACGCGCCGCTCTTAAGGCTCTTCGGGGAAAGATGTACGGTTTCCGCCGGGGAAATCCCGGAGATCTTTTTCGCGGATCCCATCGGGGGGGGCAATCCCGCGAATTTTTTTGTAGATTACCCTTCGGTACTGTTCTTTGCGGGGATCACCGCGATCTTTGAAACCGGCCGTTATCATAAACAGCGATCTTTACAGGTTTTGCATAAGGTTCAGGACCCTTCCGGCATATCCGGCGCCGGGGATCCTTTGGGTGTGGCCGCCGCGGCGGTGGAAAAAGTCAGAAAAGGCCTGGGTTTTAACCGGGAAATAGTGGAGGCCCTGCCCTTTGAGGCCCTGGAAAAACCGGGAATCGAGGCCCCCCTTCCCCCGAATTCCCTCTTTATGGCCGTGGCGGAGGCGGTAGCCCTGGCGGGGCCCTGGAACGCCTCTATGGAAATGGTGGCAAAACTTTCGGGCCTTTCCAAAAGCGGCCTCTATGCCCACTTCAAAAGCAAGGAGGACATGCTTTCAAAACTTTTTGTCCCCGAATTTAAACGTATCGCCGAACTTGCCGTTAAGTACGCCGGGCTTTCGGAGCGCCGGGAGGAACGGCTCTACCTGGTTCTGTTTTCCATTGC
>JAISRD010000270.1 GCA_031273835.1 Treponema sp.
CTGCTTTTTTTCCTCGGACTGGCTCTTTCTGATGTTGAGTAAGATCTGTTTTGCCCTATCCTGGACCGGCCGTATGTAGTTACCCTCGGCTATACGGATCAGCATCGAGATAATGTTGGGGTCCTTGATGCCCCCGCCTGAGGCGCCGAGTTTTTCAAAGGCCTCAAGGGCGGAAAGGGCCAGAAGATTATCCGGGGCGAGGATGTCGAATTTTTCCACCACCCGGGCGATGACACTGGTGGTCCTGCCGTTGTCGTCGTCTCCTATGTCGGCCAGGGATTTTACCACTTCCTGGAGTACCATAGGTTCATTGTCCGCGTAGACCATCTTTAGAAGGGTATCCCTTGCCTCGGGGGTCTTCATCTGGCCCAGGTATTTGGCGGCTTCCCGGCGTATATCGGGGTAGTTGTTTACAAGCCGGCCGTTTTCCCTGGCCCGGTTCAGGACCCCCTCAAGGCCAAGGAATTCCAGGGCCTGCCTTACCTCATCGCCGGTATTGCCCCTCTTGATGGCGTCCCCTATGTATTCCAGGGCGATCATCTTCATTTCCCGGCTCTCCGCCCGGGTCTGTTCGCGGATGATCATCATTTCCACCGATTCCTGGAGATAGGATTCTTCCACGGTCATCTCGGAGGTATTTCCGGTCTGCCCCATTACCGGCAGAACCGGGGCCAATAATACCGCCAGGGCTAAAATACAACGCTTTACCTTTAACATTTCGATACTCCCTTTAATTAATTATCTTCCATCCGGATTTTGTATGTTCCAAATTGTAGAGCACCACCCGCTGGCCCTTGGAATTAACCGAAAAAGCCCGTACCCGGTTATGGGAAATATATTCAATATCGTCCACCCTGTCGTTGGCCCGGGAGGGAACCACAACGTGGACAAAATAATCACGGGCATCGTTCAGGGTTATGCCGGCTTTGACCATACGTTCCGTTTTATTGATACGGTCAAGGTGTTCCCTTGAATTGATGGTCCGCAGATAACCGGCCTCAAGGTAGGACACCCAGCCGTTGTAATTCCTGGCCCGGATAATCCTGTTCAGGGTTTGAATCAGGGACTGAACCTCGGATTTGGCGGCGTTATACTCCTCTTTACTGATGCTCTGGGGGTCAAAAACCGGCTGGACCGCCGGAATTTCCGCCGGAATTTCCGCCGCCTCTGTCTGCCGGACCGGAACCGTTTCTGAACTTTGCGGTTCGGGGGCGTCCGCGCAGGAAAGGATCAATGAAAGAATCAGTAAAAAAAACAACAACAAAGCGCCTGTAAGAAACCGCGAACCTGTCTTTTTCATACGTATCTGATGATACCCCCAAAGAATCCCAGCGTCAAGCTTGAATCCCCGAGGCCTTGATCCCCCCTTTTCCTTCCTTTATCCTTGAAAACCATGATGAAAGCTGCCTTTCCCGGATCATTCGATCCTCCAACCCTGGGTCATGTTAATATTATACAACGGGCCGCGGGAATTTTCGATGAATTAGCGGTGGTTGTGGCGGAAAACCGCCTGAAAAAGTACCTTTTCAGCGCCCGGGAACGTATCGATCTGGTTACCGGCCTGGTAAAGCCCTGGAAAAACGTTTCGGTCGCCCTCTGTAAGGGTCTTATTGTGGATTTCCTCAAGGACCGGGACATACCGATTCTGCTTCGGGGGGTACGGGGAACGGGGGATTTTTCCTATGAATTCGACCTTTCCATGATGAACAGGGCCCTTGATCCGGGAATAGAAACCCTGTTTATGACCACGGATCCGGATTATTTCGTACTCCGCTCCTCGGCAATCAAGGAACTGGCGTCCTTCCATGGGGATGTTTCCTCCATGGTTCCCCCGGAGGTTGCCAAAGCCCTTAAGGAAAAGTTCGGCTGAACGCCGGGACGGGGCGCTAAAGCCTGAACCGTACCGGGTAGCGGTAACGGACCGCCACGTTTCTGCCGTTGGCCCTGGCCGGCTCCCCCTTAAGCCCCTCGAAGGCTTTAAGGGCCGCTTCGCCGAAACCCCGGCCGGCGGGGTTCTCCCTGAGTACGGCGCCGTTCCGTACCAGCCCCCGGTTGTCCACAAAAAGTTCCAGGTACACGGTTCCCTCAATTCCCGCCCTCCGGGCCGTGGGGGGGTAGACGATGCGGCTTCTGATCTCCTCCTCGGAAAAACGGGGAAGTTCCGAAACGTCGTACATCGAAAGAAAATCTGTTTCCCCGTCCCCGGTTTTGCCGGCTAGTCCGGTTTCGGCGCTTTCCGCAGTGTTTTCCTCACCGCCGCCGTCATCTTCGGGGGGGGCAAAAGTTTCCGCCGCCCCCACGGGGGGCGCTGGAGACGGGGAAGGAGAGGGGGGACGACGGGGGGGCAGGGGGGAGGGGCTTTCTTCCCGTATATCGGCAAGCTTCATCACCCCCGGCGGGGCCTCATCCGGGGAAGATCCGGTCTTTGCGGTAAAAACCGTAAAGAGGAGGAGCCCCAGATGAAAGGCCGCCGCCGCGAGGAACGCGAAAATCCGGGGTCCGGGGGCGGACTTAAGGCGCATCTTTCATCCCCCTCTTTTCACCCGTCCTTTACCACAAAGCTCACGACCCGGTATTCCAGCAGCTGCAGGAGCCGGATCACGGCGTTTACCTCCCTGAAGGGGGTATTCCTGTCGGCGATGATGTGCACCCTCGTGCCGGGGGCCGTTCTGTATACTTCCCCCAGGGCGTCTTCTATTGTCGTAAGCTCCGAGGGGAGGCCGTCGAGGTAGAGTTTCCCCCCGGCGTCTATCCAGATCTCAAGGTT
>JAISRD010000050.1 GCA_031273835.1 Treponema sp.
GTGATCATTTCCGCCCCCGCCAAGGGCAAGGAAAAGAAGATCCCCACCTTTGTCATGGGGGTCAACAACGATAAATACAATCCGGCCAGTGATCATGTTATTTCCAACGCCAGTTGTACCACCAACTGCCTGGCCCCGGTGGTGTATGTACTGCTCAAGGAAGGGATCGGCATAGAGACCGGCCTTATGACGACGATACACTCCTATACGGCCACCCAGAAAACCGTGGACGGCCCCTCAAAGAAGGACTGGCGGGGCGGACGGGCCGCGGCGGTGAATATCATCCCCTCCACCACCGGTGCGGCAAAGGCCGTGGGCGAAGTGCTCCCCGAAACCAAGGGTAAACTTACCGGTATGAGCTTCCGGGTGCCCACCCCCACGGGTTCCGTGGTGGATCTGACCTTCCGTTCGGCAAAGGATACCTCGATTGAGGAGATCAACGCCGCCTTAAAGAAGGCCGCCGAAGGCTATCTCAAGGGGGTCCTTGAATTCCAGAGCGACGAGATTGTCTCCACCGACATTATCCACAATACCAATACCTCGATTTACGACAGCCTCGCCACCCTGCAGAACAATCTGCCCGGGGAGAAGCGTTTCTTCAAGGTGGTTTCCTGGTACGACAACGAGTGGGGTTATTCCAATAAGGTGGTGGACCTCCTCAAGTACATCGACGGCAAAAAATAAGGGGCCGGGAAAAGGGCGGGGTATGAGGCCCCGCGAATGAACGGCGGCCGCAGGGAACGCGGAGAAGGTGCGAAGGGAAACAGGCATTATGGTATACTTTGCCGGGGGCCCGGGGGCTCCCTTCTGTGCGGATCTTTGCGGTTTTCTTTTTTTATTAAGGAGAAAAGATGGCGATAAAAACAATCAAATCCCTTGATCTTAAGGGGAAGCGTATCATCATGAGGGTAGACTTTAACGTACCCATGAAGGACGGCGTTGTGCAGGACGATACCCGGATTACCGCGGCCCTGCCCACGATCAAGTACATCCTGGACCAGGGGGTAAAGACCCTCACCTTGATGAGCCACCTGGGGGACCCTTCCAAGGATACCAAGAAGGCCAGGGAAAAGGCTGAAAAGGACGGCAAGACCTTTGACGAAGCCGCCTATATCAGGGGCAAACACCGCATGGCCCCGGTGGCGGCCTATCTGGAAAAAAAGCTGGGGAAGCCGGTGATCTTTGCCGGGGAAGACGGCTGCTATGGGAAAAAGGCCTTTATCGAGGCCCAGGCCGCCGGGGCGGTGATCATGCTGGAAAATACCCGCTTCCATAAGGAAGAAACTTCCAAGGAAGCGGACGAGCGGGATAAGCTCGCCAGGGAGCTGGCCTCCTACGGTGAAATTTTTGTCAACGACGCCTTCGGCACGGCCCACCGGGATCACGCCTCCACGGCCTCCATTGCCAAATTTGTTCCGGTTTCGGCGGCGGGCTTCCTCATGGAAAAGGAAGTACAGTTCCTTGAGCCGATTGTTACCGATCCGGTAAAACCCCTGGTGGCGATTATCGGGGGCGCCAAGGTATCGAGCAAGATCGCCGTACTGGAAAGCCTTCTTAAAAACGCGTCGGCCCTGGTTATCGGCGGCGGCATGGCCTATACCTTCCTCAAAGCCCAGGGGCACGGGGTAGGCAAATCCCTGGTTGAGGACGATCAGATCGATACCGCGAAGAGCATACTCGCGGCGGCGGAAAAAGCCGGGGCGGCGATCGTTCTTCCCGTGGATCAGGTGGGGGCGGAAAGCTTTGACGCCGCCGTCAAACCCGTAGCGGTGGACGGTCCCGATTTGAACGACAGCCTTATGGGCCTTGACGTGGGTCCCAGGACGCTTGCCAAATACAAGGAAGTGCTTGCCGGGGCCAAAACCATCGTGTGGAACGGCCCCGTGGGGGTGTTTGAGTTCGACGCCTTCGCCAGGGGTACCGAAGAAGTGGCAAAGCTCGTGGCCGAAGCCACAGGCCGGGGGGCCGTTACCGTGGTGGGCGGCGGCGATTCCGTGGCGGCGGTGAATAAATTTAAGCTTGCCTCACAGATGAGCCATGTCTCCACCGGCGGCGGCGCTTCCCTGGAACTGCTTGAGGGCAGGAAGCTGCCGGGGATCGAAGTCTGCCGGGGTTAGGACCGGCTCAATTATTTGAAAGTAAGGAGTAAGACATGCGCGGTTATTACATAGCGGGAAACTGGAAGATGCACAAAACCCGGGCCGAAGCCGCCGAACTGGCTAAGGCCCTTGTCGAACAGCTCAGGGACGGCAAACACAAATACCTGGTGGCCCCGAGTTTTACCCTGCTGGAGACGGTGGGTCCCCTTCTTAAGGGGAGCAACATAGTTCTGGGGGCCCAGAATATGGCCGCCGAAGAACAGGGCGCCCATACCGGGGAAACGTCGGTATTGCAGCTTAAGGACCTGGGGGTCGGCACGGTGATACTCGGCCACAGTGAAAGACGGCACGTATACAAGGAAGATGACGCCCTTATCAACAAAAAGGTAAGGCTTGCCCTTAAGCAGGGCCTGGACGTGATACTCTGTATCGGGGAGCTCCTTGAGGAACGGGAGGCGGGCAATGCCGAGGCGGTCTGCGAAACCCAGACCGTGAAGGGCCTTGAAGGGGTGTCGGCGGAGGAT
Organism: Treponema sp.; assembly: GCA_031273835.1. Classification (GTDB taxonomy): domain Bacteria; phylum Spirochaetota; class Spirochaetia; order Treponematales; family Breznakiellaceae; genus JAISRD01. The sequence continues at coordinate 2,624 of JAISRD010000050.1, forward strand.
CTTTCCCGGGTAACCCTTGCCTACGAACCTGTATGGGCAATAGGGACAGGGAAGACCGCCACGCCGGAAGACGCCGACGCGATTCACGGTTCTGTGCGGGCTGTGATCCGCAGGCTCTACGGGGAAAGCGCCGCCCAAAGGATCATCATCCAGTACGGCGGCTCGGTAAAGCCCGACAACGCGGCCCAGTTAATGGCAAAAGAAAATATAGACGGCGCCCTGGTGGGCGGCGCGGCCCTCAAGGCCGATTCCTTTGTTCCCATAGCCAAGTTCGCGTAATTATTCAGACGGCCCGCCCGCTGGACATTTGTATAAATAAGCGTTAGTATCGGCCTTAAACATATCCTTTAAGGAGGGAACAATGAAAAAAGGTTTATTCCTTTTAATGGCGCTGCTTTGTACCATTTCCATGGTTTTTGCGGCCCCAAACGATACTGTCGCCATCGGCGCGGTACTTCCCCTTTCCGGACAGGTCGCCTTCTACGGTACCGAGTCCAGGGACGGGGTGCTGTTGGCCATTGAGCAGATCAACGCTGCCGGCGGCCTTTTGGGTAAAAAACTTACCCTTATCGCCGAAGATGATGAAGGGGATTCCGCCAAATCGGTAAACGCCTTCACCAAGCTTACCAGAAGGGACAAGGTTTCCTATGTTATCGGGTCCAGTACTTCCGGCGCTACCCAGTCGATGACGGCCCTTGCCCAGAGGAGCAAGGTTGTCCTGATCTCGCCCTCGGCCACCAATACGGCGGTTACCCGGGCGGGCAATTACATCTTCCGGGCCTGTTTTATCGACCCCTTCCAGGGCGTGGTGGGCGCGGACTTTGCCTTCGACACCCTTAAAGCCCGCCGGGCCGCGGTTCTGTATGACGCCGGCGCCGATTACAATACCGGCCTGGCCGATTCGTTCAAGGCCCAGTTTAAGAAAAACGGCGGACAGATCGTCGCCGACGAAGCTTATCAGACCGGGGATGTGGACTTTAAGGCCCAGGTAACCCGTATCAAGGCCGCTAATCCCGATCTGGTCTACCTTCCCAACTATTACAACGACGTGGCCCTCCAGGCCAAGCAGCTCCGGGCCCAGGGAATCAGGAGCCCCCTTCTGGGCGGCGACGGCTGGGACGGGCTGGTTGACAACGCCGGCGACGAGGCCCTTAACGGCTTCTGGTCCTCCGGCTTTGCGGCGGATACCACCGATCCGAGGGGCCAGACCTTTGTTAAGGCCTTTGAAGCCAAGTTCAAAAGAACCGCTTCCCAGTTTGCGGCTCTTGGTTATGACACGATGATGCTGATAGCAAACGGCATTAAAGCCGCCGGGACCTTCGACACCGTCAAGGTAAAGGACGCTATGGCAAAGCTTAACGGCCCCTATGTGACGGGGAATATCCGTTTCGATTCCAACCGCGACCCGATTAAGGGCGCCGCGATCCTTGAAATCGTCAGGAAGGGCGGCAGGCTTGCCAACGCGTATAAGACCACGGTGAATCCCAAGTGATCTTTAATTAACCTTAAGGAGGACGCAAAGGGAAGAAAAAACAAAGCCTTCCGGCCAAAAAACCTTTGCGTCCTTTGCGGTTAGCTGTTCTCTGCGCCTTAGCGCTTAAATTGTTTTGGTCTGCGGGAAAAGAGGTGATATGATAGTTCTGCAGCAATTAATAAACGGCGTATCCTTGGGTTCCATCTACGCCCTCATTGCCCTGGGCTATACCATGGTGTACGGTATAGTTCTTCTTATCAATTTCGCCCATGGCGATATTCTTATGGTCGGGGCTTATTCGGCCTTTTTTGTGCTGGGCGCCATCGGTTCCGGCCCTTTGGGCATGCTTGCGGCCTTTGTCGTTTCGATGATAGTCTGCGCCGGTTTCGGCATCAGCATTGAACGCCTTGCCTACCGCCCCCTGCGTTCCGCCCCCCGGCTCAATTCCCTTATTACCGCCATAGCGGTAAGCCTGATCCTGGAAAACGGCGCCCGTGTACTGCCCTTTATCGGCCCCAACCCCCGCCAATTTCCCAGCCCCGAGGAGGTTAATATCCCCCTGGGCCGTCTTTCAGTTTCAAATATCCAGATAATTGTGGTTATCCTTTCGGCCCTGCTGATGCTGGGACTGAACTATATCATAAATTATACCAAGCGGGGCAAGGCAATGCGGGCCGTCTCCTTTGACGTTAATACCGCAAGCCTTATGGGGATTTCCGTAAACGGGATCATATCCTTTACCTTCGCCCTCGGTTCGGTGCTGGCCGCGGCGGGCGGCGTCCTTTACGCCTCGGCCTATCCTCAGGTAACCCCCCTTATGGGGATGATGCCCGGCCTTAAGGCCTTTGTCGCGGCGGTTTTGGGAGGCATAGGTTCCATACCCGGGGCCATGCTCGGGGGTTTCATACTCGGCATAGCGGAAACCATGACCAAGGGCTTTATTTCCAGCCAGTACAGCGACGCCATTTCATTCGGCATATTGATCGTCGTTTTGCTGATCAAACCCACGGGCATACTGGGCCGCAAGGCAAGGATAAAGGTGTAGGTATGGAAAATTCAGCCTTTCCCCTTCGCTCAACCCTTATTCTTGCCGTTACCGGCGTTCTGGGGATAACCCTTCCCCTGCTTCTGATGTTTGCCGGCGTACTCGACGACTACCTGGCCCGCATTCTTGTGATCGGGGGGGTCAACGCGATAATGGCAATGTCGGTCAACATGATCGTGGGCATTACCGGACAGCTTTCCCTGGGGCAGGCGGGTTTTTTGGCCATAGGCGCCTACGCGTGTATTTTCTTTAACCTTGACCTGGGCTTTCCCCTTCCCCTGGCGGCGGCCTGCGCGGTCCTCCTGACCGCCTTTGCCGGTTTTCTTATCGGTTTTCCGGTGCTCAAGCTTTCGGGAGATTACCTTGCGATTGTAACCCTTGGCTTCGGGGAAATTATACGGGTTGTTTTTATCAACCTGAAAAACCTTACCGGCGGGCCCAACGGCAGGCAGTTTACGACTATTATGATCATGGACACGAGGTTCGGCTTTGTGGTCGTTACGGGGCTCCTGATTGCGGTGCTTGCCCTTTTACAGAATTTTCTCCGCTCCAGTTACGGCCGGGCGATAATGGCCTGCCGGGAGGATGAAATCGCCGCCAATTCCTGTGGTATCAGTATCTTCCGTTATAAGATGGTCGGCTTTGTCATTGCCTCGTTTATCGCCGGCATAGGGGGCTGTCTCTATGCCATGGTAAACGGCTTTGTAAAGCCCGGGGACGCCCAGTTTCTCAGATCCATTGATTTCCTGATCTATGTGGTCTTGGGCGGCATGGGTTCCATGACCGGCTCCATACTGGCCGCCTATGTGTTAACCTCCCTCCAGGAATTGCTGCGCTTCCTCCAGGATTACCGGCTGCTGATTTATCCCCTTATTCTGATCTTTGTCATGCTCTTCCGGCCCCAGGGCCTTTTGGGGATGAAGGAGCTTTCCTTTGTGGGCCTTTTTGACCGTGTTCGGGATATGCTGGGGGGCCGCGGGAAAAAGGAGGAAACGCCGTGAGTGATTTTCTCCTTAAAGTTACCGATCTTTCCATTGATTTTGGGGGCCTTAAGGCGGTGAGCGGCTTTTCCTGCGAACTGGCCCAGGGGGAGCTTGTGGGACTTATCGGCCCCAACGGGGCGGGAAAAACCACGGTGTTTAACATGCTTTCCGGGGTGTATACCCCCACTTCCGGGGAAATACTCTACTGCGGACGCAATGGCCATATCCATAATGTAGGCAGTGTGGCCCCCGCCGTTTTGAACCGCTTGGGTATTTCCCGGACCTTTCAGAATATCAGGCTCTTCGGCAAAATGACCGTGGAGGACAATGTACGCATCGCCCTCCATCCCCAGCGTACCGAAACGCCCCTGGATGTCCTTTTCCGGCTTAAACGCTTTAGGGTTGATGAAGATCTGATGATCGCCAAAACCGGCGAACTGCTTTCGCTCTTCAAAATTGAACATAAAAAACACGAGCTGGCCCGGAATCTTCCCTACGGGGAACAGCGCAAGCTGGAAATAGCCCGGGCGCTGGCTTCCAATCCTTCGCTGCTCCTCCTGGACGAACCCGCCGCGGGGATGAATCCCCAGGAGACCGAGGAATTGATGAAGCTTATCAGCTTTATCCGCGGGGAATTCCGCCTTACCATACTGCTCATTGAACATGATATGCGGCTGGTAATGGGGATCTGTGAACGGATACTGGTCCTCGACTACGGCAGAACCATCGCCGCGGGACTGCCCGGGGAAATAAAGAAAAACCCCGCGGTGATCAAAGCCTATCTGGGAGAGGAGGCGGTATAATGATCCTTTCCGTTAAAAATTTGACCGTTCATTACGGCGCCATCCAGGCCTTGAAGGGCGTTTCCTTTGAAGTCGGCCAGGGGGAGATTATTTCCCTTATCGGGTCCAACGGGGCGGGCAAGTCGACCACCCTTAACGCCATTTCCAACGTGGTGAAAAAAACCGGCGGTTCGGTGGAATGGAAGGGGGAGAATATCTCGTCCGTGCCGCCGGATAGAATAGTCGCCTCAGGGCTTGTGCAGGTTCCCGAGGGCCGCCGTATTTTTGCCAACCTTACGGTAAAGGATAATCTTGAAATGGGCGCCTATACCCGCAGGAACCGGGTGGAAACCAAGGCGGATATGGAAATGGTCTACGGGATCTTTCCCCGCCTTAAGGAACGCTTTAAGCAGGTGGCGGGTACCTTGAGCGGCGGGGAACAGCAGATGCTCGCCATGGCCCGGGGCCTCATGGCCAGGCCGGAGCTCCTCCTGCTGGACGAGCCCTCCATGGGCCTTGCCCCCATCCTGGTGGACGAGATCTTTTCCGTTATCAAGCGGATCAACCAGGCGGGGGCGACCATACTTCTGGTGGAACAAAACGCGTACAAAGCCCTGGGCATAGCCGGGCGGGCCTACATACTGGAAACCGGCTTTGTGGTAAAATCCGGTCCCGCTTCGGAACTGATGAAGGATGACGCGGTTAAGGCCGCTTATTTGGGCGGATAGTGGAAAGTTGTATATACTATAGGTAGGAGGAAAATCATGATTGTTTCCCGTGTGATGACGAAAAATCCGGTATTTGTTCATCCCGATGCGTCGGTAACCGAAACCCGATCCTTCATGGACAAGGAGCGCGTCGGCCATCTTCCGGTGCTGGACTATAATACCGCCCTGGTGGGCCTTGTAACCAAGGCGGACATGATCAAGGCCAGCCCGTCGGAGGCAACTTCCCTGGATATGTATGAAATAAGTTACCTGCTTACCAAGATGAAAATTGCGGAGATCATGGTAAAAAAGGTAATTACCGTAGATGAAAATGAGGTGATGGAAGAAGCGGCCCGTATCATGGCCGATAAGGGCATAGGCTGTCTGCCGGTTATGCGGGGCGCCCTCTTGGTGGGGATCATCACCGATACGGACCTTTTCCATGTGTTTGTTAACGCCTTCGGCGCCCGCCACAGGGGAATACGGGTTACCCTTAACATGGGCGAACATCCCGGTCAACTGGCCAGAATTTCAGGGGCCATTGCGGAAAAGGGCGGCAATATCGTCGCCTTTGTTACCTCCGAGGGGGACGATGTGGCCCACCGGCGGGGAACCATCAAGGTGGAAAATATCGGCAAGTCCGAAATGGAAGAAATCGTCAGATCCCTGGGGGATGTTTCCCTGGAAGATATACGGGAATAGCCTGCCCGCCGGGACGCCCGTTAAGAGGCGTACACCACCTCGACGCCGCTCTGTTCAAGCAGGGTTTCCCACTGGGGATTAAGCTTTTCATCGGTAACAAGGATGTTAACCTGGGAAAAGGGGCAGATCTTGTAGAACGCCGGACGGTCGAATTTGGTATGATCGCAGAGGAGTATGATCTGCTGCGCGACGGACATCATCTTTTTCCGCACTTCCGCTTCGGCGTCTGAATAATCCATGGCACCGTGGCTGATCCACATGCCGGTACAGGAGAAGAAAAGCTTGCCCCCCCAATAGTTGGTAACGTTTGTTTCCGCCTGGTTTCCCACCATTGAAAGGGACCGCTTGCGGAGTTTTCCTGAAATGCCGTAAACCTCCACATTGTCCAGAACGGAAAGATCGGTCATTGCCCTGAGTCCGTTGGTTATGACCGTGAGGTTCTGCTTATTTCCTAAAAAGTTGGTCAGTTCCTTGGTGGTCGTGGAGGAATCCATGAAAATAGTATCCTGATCGGAAATAAAGCCCGCCGCAGTCCTGGCTATTTTTTGCTTTGCCTCCTTCTGGGCAATTTCCCGGATGATCAGGGGAATTTCCTCGCTCACCCCCTCGATCAGAACCGCCCCTCCGTAGGTGCGCTTAACCAGCCCCTGCCGTTCCAGTTTTTCGAGATCCCGCCTGATACTGGCCGTGCTGGTGGAAAAACGGCCGGAAAGGGCGGTGATGCTTACCGCCTTTTCCCTGTGCAGTATGTCCCGTATTGCGTTCTGTCGTTCCAGGGTTAACATAAGAATTCCTGTTTTAGTATACTGTTACCTTTTGTTAAATTCAAGGAAAATCACCCTGTTTTTTGTCTATTAGTGTAATATTTTGAAAAATTTTTGAAGAATTTGCTTGACTGCCCCAAAAAGCGGTGTTAAAATATCGTTATAATGTCCTTTGGGGCGGAAAAGTAAGAAGGAGGAACTTATGGCATATATGCAAAGACTTATGTACCGTACGTTGTGGGTTTTTGTAACTTTTGCCAATCATCTTCCAATTAATCCGGGAGGAATACTAGGAGATAGACCGGCCCGAGTTTTAGCGCGATCTGCTGGGGGGGGGGGGGGGGGGGGGGGGGGGGGGGGGGGGGGGGGGGGGGGGGGGGGGGGGGGGGGGGGGGGGGGGGGGG
>JAISRD010000100.1 GCA_031273835.1 Treponema sp.
TCTTCCCCGGTGATGTCCAGTTCAAAGGGCCTGCGTCCCACATGTTCGGTATAGTGGGCGTCCGAGCCGGTTATGAGGGGATAATCCAGGGTAGCAAGGGGCCTGGGGTCAGGATACCCCGTCATGGGGGGCAGGCGGGTACATTCCACCGCCGCCCAGGGGCCCTTGACCACCACGCCGAGCTGGCTCGACATGGAAAAGGCGGGCCTGTCCACATGGGCGGGGATTACGACGCCCCCGAATCCGGCGGCCTCGCCTTCCAGCGAATCCAGCGCGATGTCCGCCGCGCTGGGGAGAAAATATTCCAGTTCCCCCTCAATGTTATCCTCCGCGTCCACATAGATCTGGTCTCCGGTCTTTTCAGGATCATTGGGAAAGGGGAGGATAAGGGAATAGATCCGGCCGCCGAAGGCCAGCGCCGCCTCGAGGCTTGAAAAAAGGCAGAGCATGTGGACCTCTTCCTGGGTGGTTACTTCCAGCCCGTAAAGCGGGATAATCCCAAGCCGTTTACAGTGTACCGAAAAGGCGGGACAGTTAAGGCTGGTATTGTGATCGGTCAGGGCCAGGGCCTTTACACCCCTGGCCGCGGCGGTTTCGGCCAGCACCCGGGGGGACAGATCCAGGGAACCGCAGGGTGAAAGACAGGAATGATTGTGAAAATCGGCGAGCACCGTATAAGTATATACCTTCTCAGGCTGAATTTACAGGCGCCGGGCTTTCAAGTACGGGTTTTCACAAAAAACCGCCGCCGAAAGCGCCCGGCGGCGGAAAAATCATGGAGGAGGTTACTATGAAAAACACCAAAAGGCCCTTTGGTTACAGTTTTTTATAGCTTATCTATCAACATCGAACACTTCCCCGAAGGGATGGGCAGGGTTTTTTTCTTTTTCCCCAGAATGTTGATCGTGAAATAATAGAGCTTTTCGCTTTCCATGTGTATCTCCCAGTCCCGGCCGCTTTTATTGGAGAGTATGGTGATCATGTTCTTTTTCAGGGAAAGATTCTCGATCCCCATGATTTCCAGATTGGGGATGATCCAGTCCACGGTTTTGCGGGGCAGGGAAATAAAGAGACCCACGATATTCTCGATGGTAAGGCAAATCGTGGAAAGGGCGGCGTAGGCAAGGTACTGGGGCCGGGGAAAGACAGGGTTGTTTTCCCATTGGGCGGGGCCTTCCTTAATGGGGAGATAGGCCTCCCAGAGCTTGCCCTTGTGGTGGTTTCCGTCGGGGTTCATCGAATCAAGGACAAAGTACAGATGCCTGATGGCGCATTCCCGGGCCAACTCCCAGCGCTGGTACCGTTCCAGGCCCTTTATCACCATAAAGGTAAGCTGGGGAAACACCGAGCCCCGGTAACCCCGGCCTGTCTCGTCGAAGGCCTCCTCGCTGACCGCCACCGACGGAAAGGGGTGGGGGGCCCCGAATTGTTTGGGGTCCTGAAGCTTGGCGATGATCCGCTCGGCCTTGTCGTCGTTGGGGATCTCCGCCAGCAGGGGCCAGTAGCCGGCCAGGGTCTTGACGTTAAGGCGCTTTTCCTCCAGGTCAATATCGTAGTAAAAGCCCTCTTCCGGGTCCCACATCAGGGAATTGATCCTGGTTTTAAGGGAAAAATAGCGCCGCTTGTACTGGAAGCTCGCCTCTTTGTCGTTCAGTATATCCGCCAGGGCGGATATGTACAGGGCGTTGATGGCCATGCAGGTATTAAAATCCACCGGATAGGCCGCTTCCCTGCGGGGGGCGTTGTTCATCTCCGTGGCCGCCAGGGGGACCTGGTAGAGTCCGTTTTCCCCTTTGCACACCGAATCTATCCATTCGGTATAACGCTGCAGTATGGGCAGCACGTCCTTGATCCGCTTTTTATTGGCCGATTTATGGTAGAGGTTGAATTCCGCCCAGGCAAACAGGGGAAGGCTTAGGCCTTCGGGATTATCCTCGCTTATCTCCGGCAGGCCCGTCTTGAGCGAATAGGCCGAGCGTATAGCCCCGGAGGGCTCCTGCCGTTCATAAAAGATATCCAGCGTAGGCGAAGCCTGAAAAATACGGTTGGAATAGACCAGAAAGAACGATGACAGGATGGTGTCGAACTGCTTTACCACCTGACTCCCCGGATAGGAAAAGAATTTTCCTAAAATAGCGTCCGATTCCTCCCCCGTATTCCAGTGATCTTGTATCCAGGCCCAGGTTTTATCATAAATGTCAACAAAATCCTGATCATAAAAATGGATCTTAGGAAAATCCCGCTTAGTCACGCACACCCCTTGTACGAGAGTACCCCAGGAAGCCGGAAAAGTCAAACAAAAACGTCAAAACAAGGGAAGGGGCCCTGAAAATTTATCATTTCGGGCTTTTTAAATTCCCGCTTTGCGTAACAGCCCCGCATGGAAGCCGTGTTGACAGTTTTCGGGCTTGGGGATAACCTTACAGAAACGGAGGTTTTGTGGCAAAAGAAGAAGCAATTGAAGTGGAAGGGGTGGTCAAGGAAGCCCTTCCCAATACCATGTTCAGAATAGAACTGGACAATCAAAACGGACACCTTATCCTCGCCCACCTTTCGGGAAAGATGCGCAAGCATTATATCCGCATTGTTCCCGGCGACAGGGTACGCATCGCCCTTTCTCCCTATGATTTAAGCAGGGGCCGTATCATTTACCGGGAACGCTAGGCAAATCCGGCCCCTTTTACGCTTTTAACAAAACCCAGGTTGAACCCGTTCCTCCCCCGGCGCCGCTGCTGTGGCCGCTCTCCCCGGCGAAGGGACAGGATTCAATAAAATCCCGGACCAGCTTCCTTAAAACCCCGGAACTCCCCGGATGGCTGCCCTTCCCGTGGATAACCAGTAATTTTTCCAGGCCCCTGGTCTTTGCGTCGCTAAAAAAATGGTCCAGCCTAGTCAGCGCCTCCTCCCGGGTTAAGCCGTGGAGATCGATGGTTCCGTCGGGCCGTTTGCGGAGCAGGCGGCGGCGCCTCTCCGCGGCGGATTCTTCTTCTGTTTCCGGGATACTGTCCTTGTCGTAGACCCCGCAGCCCTGGGTTTCCCATTGGTCCAGAATTTTACCAAAATCCATTTTACCAAAAACAACGATAGGGGCCGCGGGGTTACAGATAACTACTCCGCCTGCGCGGTTTTGACAAGAAGGGCAAGGTAGGTTACCATTATCCGGCAAAGATCATATTATTGCATATAAGGAGCATAACCATGATAGAAATGAGGACAGCGCATACCACGGAAATTGATGATATTGACGACGCCCTGGAAGAGCTGCTCGGACAGTTAAATACGGCGGGGCTTAAAAAGAATTCCGTCGGCATCCTGTGTACCGGTTACGATTTTATTGAAACCGGGGTTACCGCAGCGCTGTGTGAACGGCTTCCCTTCAAGGTGATAGGCATGACGGTCATGGCCGGCGCTTCGGGGGACGCTTTCGGCGTTTACCGGCTCGACCTTGCGGTGCTGACCAGCGACGACGTCCTGTTTGAGACCGCTGTTACGCCCCCCCTTACGGGGGATAACTATGAGGCGGAGATAGCGGCGGCCTATAACGAGGCCCGGGGGAAGCTGCCCGGAGATCCGGCGTTTATCATCTCATTCTTTCCCTTTATCGGCGCCTTGAGCGGCGCGGATATACTCAAGAGCTTTGACAAAACCGCCGGGGGCGTTCCGATCTGGGGCAGCGTATCCAGCGATATGGACATGAGCTATGTGCACTGCAGGACGGTCTGGAGCGGCGGCGCCGACAAGAGTGTTCTGGCCATGACGCTGGTTCACGGACCGGTAACGCCTGAATTTGTCGTAACCGCCATCCCGGAGAGGAATATGCGGGATTCCAGCGCCATCGTTACCGAGTCGGAGGGCTGTACCATCAAAAAGGTAAACGGCATGAGGTTCGATAAATACCTTGAAAGCGTGGACCTGGTCATGCGGGTCGGCAAGGAATCTACGACCATTCCGCTGGTGATAAATTACGGCGACGGTTCAAAACCGGTTACCGTGGCCATATACGCCATGTCCGAAGACGGCTCGGCGGTGTGCGGCGGCGAAGTGCCCCAGGGGTCCGTGCTTATCATAGGCCAGATAGACGGCGACGGGATCCTCGAAACCGCGGGGGAAAGCGTGTCCCAGCTGCTGAATACCGGAAAGAAAAACGGGCTGCTCATGTTTCCCTGCGTTTCACGGTACATCATGCTTTCCCCCAGGCAGGATGAGGAGATGAAGCTGGCGGTGGAGTCCTTCGGGGGTAAGCTTCCCTACCTGATGGGTTATTCGGGCGGGGAAATCTGCCCGGTGCTTGGCAAGGACGGCAGGTACTACAACCGCTACCACAACTATACATTCTCGGCCTGTATATTCTAAAAACCGGTTAGGGGGAATAAGCGATCTTGTACCTGGATGAAAATGCGCTGGAAGAAATGGAGAGGAGCGCCCTCATAGATCTGATCAAAGACATGGGGGCCCGGGAAGAGGAACTGCTGGCGGAACTTGCCCAGCGGGACAAGAACGAGAAAAAAACCAGGCGGGAAATCCAGCATCTTCAAAGAGCGGTGGACCTGGAAAAACTAATCGTTGAGGCCAAGGCAAACCAGGAGGCGGTCCGTACCTTCGCCCAGAAGGAACGGGACAAGTACCTCAGGCTGCTCCTGGTAAGCAGCCCCAATACCATACTGCTTCTGGATAAGACGGGCCGCATCGCCTACTGTACCGATGTTTTTCTGCAAAGGGCCGGTTTTTCCGATCATACCGAGGTACGGGGTTATACGCTTAAGGAGGTGCTTTACAAATGCGCGGAGGAGGAGTGGGCCGAGAAGATAGACGGGGTTCTGCGGCAGGCGGTTGATACGGGCAGGCCCCTCAAGTACGAGGCTTCCTTTGACATAGGAAACTCAGGCTATCTGCATAACTACATCCTCCATTTTTCCCCCATGGTAAACGATGACGGCGGGCACGAAGGGGTGATGGTGCTTTTCCACGACGTAACCGCCATTGAAAAGGCCCGTAAAGAAGCGGAACAGGCAAGCCTCGCCAAGTCGGTGTTTCTTTCCAACATGAGCCACGAAATGCGCACCCCCATGAACGCCATCATAGGCATGACCGCCATCGGCAAAGCGGCGGGGGGCATTGAACGGAAAGACTATGCCTTTGGGAAAATTGAGGACGCCTCCACCCATCTCCTCGGGGTTATCAACGACATCCTGGACATGAGCAAGATTGAGGCGAACAAGCTGGAACTTTCGCCTGACCTGTTCGGTTTTGAAAAGATGCTCCAAAAGGTTATCAATGTCATCAATTTCCGGGTGGAGGAAAAGCACCAGAATTTTACCGTCCATATCGACCGGCAGATCCCCCGCAGTTTTGTCGGCGATGATCAGAGGCTGGCCCAGGTAATAACAAACCTCCTTTCCAACGCGGTAAAATTCACCCCCGAGCAGGGTTCCGTCCGGCTGGATACGCATTTTATAAAAGAGGACGACGGCCTTTGTACCATACAGATAGAAGTTACCGATACGGGCATAGGCATTAACGAGGAACAGAAGGCGCGGCTCTTTACCCCCTTTCAACAGGCCGAGGACAGCACTTCCCGCAAGTTCGGCGGCACGGGGCTGGGGCTTGCGATTTCCCGGCGCATCGTGGAAATGATGGGGGGGAAGATATGGATAGAATCAGAGCTTGGCCGGGGCTCGACCTTCGCGTTTACCGTACAGATGAAGCGCGGTACGGAAGAACCGTGCAGCCTTTTGAGCCCCGAGGTGAACTGGAAAAATATCCGCCTCCTCGCGGTGGACGACGCCCCGGAAATACTGGAGTACTTTGCGGAGATTGCCCGGGGGCTTGGCGTCCTCTGCGATACCGCTTTAAGCGGGGAAGAGGCCGTAAGGCTGATAGAGCGGAACGGCGCCTACGACATCTGCTTTGTGGACTGGAAGATGCCCGGCATGGACGGCATTGAGCTTTCCCGCAGAATTAAAAAGCAGGGGATGGGAAATTCCGTGGTGATCATGATTTCGGCCACCGAATGGAGCGTCATTGAGGACGATGCAAAGCGCGCCGGGGTTGATAAATTTTTGCAGAAACCCCTCTTTCCCTCGGCTTTGGTGGACTGCATTAACGAATGCATGGGCGCGGGTCCTTTGATTGAAGAGGGCGGCCGGGAGCAGACCGACGACTTCAGCGGGTACCGTATATTGATGGCCGAAGACGTTGAAATTAACCGGGAAATCGTAACGGCCCTGCTTGAGCCCACGAAACTCGCCATAGACTGCGCGGTAAACGGGGTTGAGACGGTAAGCATGTTCAGCGCCGCCCCCTCCGCGTATGACATGATATTCATGGACGTACAGATGCCGGAGATGGACGGCTACGAGGCCACGCGCCGCATCAGGGCCTGGGAAGCGGAACAGCGGGCTCCGGGTGAAAACCGGGAAGTCCCGGAGGGCGCTCGGGAATTTCCTGAAGAAACTCCGGGGGAGCCGCCCAGGCAGATACCCATTGTCGCCATGACGGCGAATGTGTTCCGCGAGGACATTGAAAAATGCCTTGCAGCGGGCATGAATGACCATGTGGGTAAGCCGCTTGATTTTAACGAGGTACTGGAAAAACTGCGGAAGTACCTGCCGAAAAGATGATACGGCGTTCCCCCCTCCTCCCGTATCCGCTGTAATAAACTATATACGGATGATAAACATGGCATCGGCATTCAACATAAACGGAGGGGAATTTAAACAAATATTTATCCGGGCCTTTACATCCCCGGCGGATAAACCGCTGACGGACGCCGGGGGCAGGCTCCGCGCCGGGCTTATACCCGTTTTGGGGATATTCCTCCTCTCCGCGGGCTTATGGTTCATCATGAACCTGTCCTTCAGGAACCGCCATTCGCCCGCGCCCTTTGCTCTGACCCTCTGGGTCATCCTCTCCCTCTCCTCATGCCTTTTTTTCGGCCTGGCCCTTATGATACGGAGGGAAATCCGGTTTTGCGCCCTGATCCCCTTCTCTTTTGCCCTTTTCCCCCTGGCCTACCTGGTAATAGCCCTGTGGGGCGGGACCCTGCGGGAACGCATCCCCGGGTCCGCCGCGGCCAACGGCCTGGACTGGAAATTCATCTACGACTGCGTATGGATATCCATTGAGCTTGTCCTGACCTTCGTTTTTCTCCGGATCTCCCGGACGGGGAACCCCTTTGCCCTCCCGCGGCCGGGGGCGAAAAGGCGGCCCGGCCTTCCGATGAAAAAACTAATCCGGTTTTGGGAGCTTCTTTTTATCGTGGTGGTTCTTTTCCTCCTGGTGATTATCCTCAGGCAGCGGCGCTTCCCGGCGGACCGTTTTTTTCCGCTCCTGAAATACCAGATACCCTTCGCGGTCCTCATGAGCCTCAAGGAAGAACTCTTTTTCCGCTGGATACTGCTGCGCCTGGGGGAGCGGTATCTGAAAAGCCGCTTTGTTTCCGTCTGCATCGCGGCCCTCATCTGGAGCGGCTACCACGGTTTTTTCGGCGGCGAAGGGATTGGAACCGGCCTTTGGCCGGCCTTTTGGGTCTGCGTGGTATCTTTTTGGTGGAGCCTTCTCAGTTACCGGTATAATTCCATCTGGCCCGCGTGGATAGGCCACACGGCAATCGAATTCTACGGGTTTTATCTGATGTACCTTTCCTTTTTATGACAGGCCGGATTCCCCCGGAAGGGGCGCCGCCGGTACCGAATCCCCCGGCCCGTATCATAACCGGTGAGCGACGGGGGTCCCGCAGCCCTCAAGGGCAAGCAGGGCTTCTTTGCGTTCCAGCCCTCCGGCATAACCGGTAAGGCCGCCGTCCGCGCCGATTACCCGGTGGCAGGGGATGAGGAGGGAAATGGGGTTGCGCCCCACGGCGCCGCCCACCGCCCGTGGGGATGGGGGGTAGTTGTTTTCCGGGGAGCCCTCCGGGGCCCCGAGGGACTTCGCGATGGTCCCGTAAGCGGCGGGCTTTCCGTAGGGGATGGCCCGCAGCCGTTCCCAGACCCTTTTTTGGAAGGCCGTACCCGGCGGGTCCAGGGGGAGGTTTACCGGGGGATTTTTCCCGGCAAAATAAGAGATAAGCCAAATGCCCAGGGCTTTGAACACCGGGTAAGCGGGCTTTTCAATCCACCCTTCCTTCCGGGGAAAATATTTTTGTCCGGCGAACCAAAGGCCGGTAAGGGTATCCTTTTCGGCGGCGGCGGTCATTGCCCCCAGGGGTGTGTTAAAGGCGGCGGTATAGATCATCTTTCATTCCTCCGTGTCCTGTCATCCACTATACCATGGATCGTAAAGGGATACCCCCCGTATTCAGGGGATTGTCCCCGTAAAATAGAATGGGGCCGCCCTTTCTTTCGGGCGGCCCCATATCTGACCGGACCTGCGCCGGATTTTAATGCTGGTTATTAAAAAACCCTTGAGGATCTTTTAATAGTCCATTCCTCCCATGCCGCCCATTCCGCCGCCGGGCATCGGCGGGGGGTCCTTCTTCTCGGGAAGGTCGGTGATGGCGCATTCGGTGGTGAGGAGGAGGCTGGCGATGGACGCCGCGTTTTGCAGGGCGCTGCGGGTTACCTTGGCGGGGTCGATAATACCGGCCTTTACCATGTCTACCCATTCCATTTTGGCGGCATCAAAGCCGATGCCCTTCTTCTCGCCCTTGGCCTTGTCGGCAATGACGGCGCCGTCAAGGCCGGCGTTTTCGGCGATCTGCCGTATGGGCTCTTCCAGGGCCCGCTTGACGATCTTAAAGCCCACCTTTTCATCATCGGTGAGGCCCGCGGTATCGGCCTTGTCCAGGGCGATGGACGCCTGAATCAGGGCGATTTCGCCGCCGCTGACGATGCCTTCCTCAATGGCCGCCCGGGTGGCGCTGAGGGCGTCCTCGACCCGGTGCTTTTTCTCCTTCAGTTCCACCTCGGTGGCGGCCCCCACGTTGATGACCGCCACGCCGCCGGCAAGCTTCGCAAGCCGTTCCTGGAGTTTTTCCCGGTCATAATCGCTGGTGGTATCCTCAATCTGGGCCTTGATCTGGGCGATGCGGTCCTGAATGTCCTTGGGCTTGCCGCCGCCGTTGATGATCGTGGTGTTGTCCTTGTCGATCTTCACGGTTTTGGCCTTGCCGAGCTGGGAAACTTCGGTGTTTTCCAGTTTGATGCCCAATTCCTCGGTGATAACCTCGCCGCC
>JAISRD010000224.1 GCA_031273835.1 Treponema sp.
CTGTACCTTAAAATGGTGCAGACCCGGAATTTTGAAGAGACCGCGGCCCGGCTTTTTGTTGAAGGCAAGGTTCACGGTACCGCCCATTTCTGTATCGGGGAGGAAGCCACCGGGGTAGGGGTCTGCGCCGCCCTGGAAAAGGATGATATGATAACCCAGACCCACCGGAGCCACGGCCAGGGTATCGGTAAGGGTATGGACATAAACCGGATGATGGCCGAATTCCTGGGTAAAGAGACCGGTTACTGCAAGGGAAAGGGCGGATGTATGCATATCGCCGATTTTTCCGTGGGAAGCCTGGGGGCCAACGGTGTGGTCGGCGGGGGTATACCGGTGGCCACCGGGGCGGCCCTCTCGCAAAAGTACTTTAAGCGGCCCAATATTACCGTGGGTTTCTTTGGCGACGGGGCCACCAACGAAGGGTCCTTCCATGAAGCCCTGAATCTGGCATCCGTATGGCAGCTGCCGGTACTGTTTGTCTGCACCAATAACTACTACGGTATGTCCACCCACGTCAGCAAATCCATGCATATTGATGATATTTCCGTCCGGGCGTCATCCTACGGTATGAAGGGTATTGCCCTGGACGGTAACGATATTCTTGTCATATATGAAGAAACAAAGAAGGCCCGGGAATATATTCTCAAAAACGGCCCCATGCTCATGGTGTTAAATACCTACCGCTGGATGGGCCATTCCAAGAGCGATCCGCAAGCTTACCGTACCAAGGAAGAGGTTAACGAATGGAAGGAAAAATGCCCCATCAAACGATACAGGGAATATCTTCTTAAAGAAAAGATCTTTACCCAGGCGGAAATCGACGGCTTTGATAAAAAAGGCCAGGATGATGTAGCCAAAGCGGTGGCCTTTGCGGAAGCTTCGCCGGAACTGCCCATAGAGCGTATTATGGACGAGGTTTACGCCGCCGGCGATATTCGGGATCAAAAGCCGAAAAACGGCTTTGTACTGTAGGAGTGTACTGATGCGTGAAATAAGCTATGCCGACGCCTTAAAAGAGGCCATGTGTGAGGAGATGCGGAAGGATGAACGGATAGTCCTTCTCGGTGAGGATGTGGGAATATACGGCGGGGCCTTCGGGGTGTCCCGGGGGATGTTTGAGGAGTTCGGTGAAGAGCGGATTCGGGACACCCCCATTTCGGAACTGGGGATAACCGGCTGCGCCGTGGGCGCCGCCATGACGGGGCTTCTTCCCATTGTGGAGATCATGTTCAGCGATTTTATCACCCTGGCCATGGAACAGCTCGGCAATCAGGGGGCGAAAAACCGTTTCCAGTTCGGCGGCCAGGGCTCGGTTCCCATGGTACTGCGGACGCCGGCCGGTTCCGGTACGGGAGCGGCGGAACAGCACAGCCAGAGCCCCGAAGCCTGGGTTGCCAATATACCGGGCCTCAAGGTGGTCATTCCGTCCACCCCCTACGACGCCAAGGGACTGCTCAAGGCTTCAATTTACGATCCCAATCCGGTGGTATTCCTGGAACAAAAACTCCTCTACCGGACCAAGGGGCCCGTACCGGAACCGGGGGAGGATTATACCGTCCCCCTGGGCAGGGCCGATATAAAACGCCAGGGTAAGGATCTTACCATCATCACCTACGGACGCATGGTTCCCCGGTGCCTCAAGGTGGCGGAGGAATTCGCCAGGGGCAGGGGCGTCGACGCGGAAGTGGTGGACGTCCGTACCCTGGTTCCCCTGGACAAGGAAACCCTTATCGCCTCGGCGAAAAAGACCGGCAGGGTCCTTGTGGTATACGAGGCGCCCCAAACCGGCGGTTTCGGCGGCGAGCTTGTCAGCGTTATCGCCGACAGCGACGCGTTTTTCTACCTGGACGCCCCCATCAGGCGCCTCGGCGGGATGGATGTTCCCATTCCCTATAATCCCCATCTGGAAGCGCAGGTGGTTCCCACGGAAGAAAAGATAAGCGCGGCGATTGAGTCGCTGCTGTAGGGGGGACAATGGCTAATTCAATCATCATGCCCAAAACGGGCATGGCAATGGAAGAAGGGGTAATTATCGAATGGCGGGTCAAGGAAGGGGACACGGTAAAAAAAGGCGATATAGTCGCCCTTATCGAGACCGACAAATCAACCATGGAACTGGAAGCGGATTATGACGGCGTGATACTTGCCATACTGGGTAAGGCCGGGGAAACCGTTCCGGTAACCAAGGTTATCGCCTGGATAGGCCGGGCGGGGGAGGCGGTACCCCGGGACAGCGGTCCACAGGCCGCGTCCGCTCCCCAGCCGCAAAATGCCGCCGTTTTGCAGGTTCAGCCGGGCGCCGCGGAGCCTGCCGCCCCCGGTACCGGCGGAAAGCTGAGGGCCACCCCCGCCGCCCGGGCTCTGGCAAAGGAAAGGGGGATCGATCTGGCCTCCGTAAGGGCGGGAGGAAAATCCGGCGAAATCCGCCGGGCCGACGTGGAGGCCCCGGGAACGGCGGCAAACGCCACGCCCCTGGCCCGGCGTATGGCGGCGGCGGAGGGCATCTCCATGGAAGGCCTGGAGGGTTCCGGCTACGGCGGTAAAATTTTCAGCGCCGATTTGGCGGGCGCTCAAAACGCCGGCCCTGCGGTCCCGGCCGGCAGGGCGGCCTCCCGGGCCCGCGGGGATACCAGGGTAGCCCTTACCAATATTCAGCGCGTTACGGGGAAACGCATGTCCGAAAGCCGGCAGACGATCCCGGAGGTTACCGAAAATACCCGCGCGGACGTAACAAAGATGCTGGCCGTGCGGAAGGAACTTAACGATCAGGTAAATCAATCCAGTGCCCCGGGGCTTTCCGTAAAGATCACGGTAAATGACTTCGTGCTGGCCGCCGTTGTAAAGGCCCTTCTTGCTCATCCCCGCATGAATTCGGTCCTGGCCGGCAATGAACTCATTTACAAGGGAAGCGTTAATCTGGGTGTGGCGGTGGCCACCGAACGGGGGCTTCTGGTGCCGGTGATACACGACGCCCAGGATTTGGGATTGGCGGCCCTTTCCGCCTCCGCGGCGGAGCTGGCCGCCAAAGCCCGGGAGGGCAGGCTTTCCCCCGATGAAATGTCCGGCGGAACCTTTACCGTTTCCAATGTGGGCATGTACGGCATAACGGCCTTCACTCCTATCATCAATCCCCCGGAAGCGGGCATACTCGGCGTCTGCGCCATCGAGGACGAACTTAAACTGGAGGGGGAGAGGGTCGTAAGCCGCAAGAAAATGGGCCTTTCACTGGCCTTTGATCACCGTATTGTGGACGGCGCGGACGCGGCCCTGTTTCTTAAAACCCTTAGGGAACTGCTGGAAGCGCCGCTTCTGATAATCCTGTAAGCGGAGACCGGAGAACAACATGGCTGAATTTGACATAGCGGTTATAGGCGGGGGGCCCGCGGGTTATGTGGGGGCCATTAAGGCCGCCCAACTGGGGGCCAAAACGGTCCTGATAGAAAAGGATCAGATAGGGGGAACCTGCCTCAACCGGGGCTGCATACCCACCAAGGCGCTCTTAAAAACCGCCGAACTGGTCCACGAAATTGCCGGGGCTTCCAAACGGGGAATAACGACCGGCGCGGTTGAAATTGACATGCCCGCGGTGATCAAAGAAAAAAACCGGGTGGTCAAGAAGCTCACCGGAGGCGTCGCCTCCCTCCTTGCCGCCAACGGCGTGGAACTTATCCGGGGGGAAGGAACACTGCTGCCGGGGGGCCCTTCGGGCCTGTTCAATATCGCCGTACCGGGACAAAACGGCGTTACCGCCAGGGCCGTGCTCCTTGCCGGAGGTTCCAGGACCGCCCGGCTTCCCATTCCCGGACTGGATCTTCCCGGCGTCCTGGGCAGTACGGAGATTCTTGATCTGGAGACTATCCCCAAACGGCTTGCCATAATCGGCGGCGGGGTTATCGGAATCGAAATGGCCATGATCTTCCAGTCCTTCGGCAGCAGGATCAGCATTATAGAAGCCATGCCCCGTATCCTCCCCTTTATGGATGGCGAAACGTCGGCGCTGATACATAAGATCCTTGCCGCCCGGGGGGCGGAACTGGTAAGCGGCCTGGGGTTGTCGAAAATTGAGAAAGAGGGGGAGGAGTTAAAGCTCTTTCTCGCCGACGGCAGGACCCTGGCCGCCGATACGGTCCTCGTTTCCATAGGGAGAACCGGGGATCTTTCCTGCGCGGGGGAGGGGGGGGTAAAAACGGAAAAGGGGAAGGTCCTGGTAAACGATTATATGGAAACCTCAATCCCCGGCGTATTTGCCCCGGGGGACATTAACGGAAAGAAGATGCTCGCCCACGCCGCTTTTAAGATGGCCGAAACCGCCGCGGAAAACGCCCTCTCCCGCATGGCCGGTTCCGGGGGGGGCATGAAAAAAGCCGGCCTTGATTATGTTCCCTCGGTGGTGTACTGTTTCCCCGAAGTGGCGGCGGTGGGGCTTACCCAGGAAGAGGCGGAAAAGACCGGCCCCGTGGCGGTCGGGAAATTTCCCCTGGGGGCAAACGGCAAGGCCCTGGCCGCCGGGCAGGGAGAGGGTTTTGTCAAGGTTCTTTCAGATGAAAAATACGGCAAGATACTCGGCGTCCACATGGCCGGCCCCGGCGCTTCGGAAATTATCAACGAGGCGGCGGCCCTTATGTCCATGGAGATTACCGTCCACGAACTGGCGGGTATCATCC
>JAISRD010000087.1 GCA_031273835.1 Treponema sp.
CGCAAACTCCGCAAGCCCGGGCGGTTCAGACAACCCGCCGAAGACTTTGGAGTACTATCAAACGAGGCCCCAAGGGGCCGAAACAGACCGCCACGGACAAAAGAAGATGGAAGAGAACCATTGAAGACACGAGGGCACTAAAAAAGAGATACAAAGATAACGATTGCAAATGCGGCTACCGGCTGTTAATCGTGGTTACGGGGTCAGTATTCTGCCCCAGAAAGTCAACAACCGGTAGTTGTTCTTCCGAACTCCCACAGCATACCAGATAACCGCATACTTTTATCATAGCATCGTGGTTAAATCTTTCTTCTCCCGTCCGTGGGGTCAGCGGTTAATTTCCCTGCGGTTTAGCTTAAACCGCGGCCTAAATCTCCGGGGCATTGGCCAAAAGATAGTCCTCCGCTTCTTTGCACCAAAGGCCGTTGTTGCCCTCCGTAAGAGACCCCAGGGCCCGGTAAAAGGGATCGCTTTTTCCCTTTTCGGGGAAATCCGCAATCGCCGTCAGGGGCAGTTTCTTGTGGGTGTAGATAAGTTTCTTGCCCCCCGGGATTTTATCCAGGTTGACGGTGGTTTCCGGCACCGCGTCAAGGCCCCCCACATGGGTGATAAGGCTTACGGGGTTGAGTTTTTTCTCCGCCATCATCGCCAGGGATTCCCTCATGTCGTTTGTGTTGCCCCCCGAGGTTCCCACCAGGTGGTGGGATTCGTAGTGGACCGCGTAAAAGTTAAAGAGCGCCGCGAAGGCCGTATCGGTGGGGCCCGCGAAAAAGTTGAGGCACCCGTCCTTGCCCAAAAGGGCGTCCCCCTGTTCAACCACGGGCTTTACCGGGGCAAAGACAAACACGTCGTCAAAGAGCCTGCCGCCGTTAAGTTCCCGCAGGAAGGAAACGGGGTCGGCGGTATTTTTCGTGTTGACATATTCAAGGCGCACCCCCTGTCCGGCGGCTTCAGCGGGACTAAAGATCGAAGCGGCCCTGTTGAGCCGGGCGTCGTCAATATCGGTAACAACCAGAAGGCCGGGCCTGCGGGGATTGTGCAGCGCGTAGTCAATGGCCCCCAGTCCCATGGGCCCCGCCCCGGCGAGCAGGGCCATGGCCCCTCCCTCTACGATGCCCATGTTGTGCACGTAGGAACCGGAAACGGTATGGTACTGGGCGTGATAGGCCCCCACGATGCAGGAGATGGGCTCCGAGAGGGAACCGGAATAAAAATTGTCCGCCGTGTATTCCAGAAGGCAGCCCATCTCCATAACTTCTTTGGGGATGATGATATACGTGGCGTCGCCGCCTATATACTCGTAGGAATAACCGGGGGACCAGAGGGAGGGTTTCCCCGTTTCGTCCGGATAAAACAGCGCGGGCTGTATGGCGAATCTGTCGCCCGGCCGGAATTGGTCCTTCCACCGGCCGCCGATTTCCACCAGTTCGCCGCAGAATTCATGGCCTATTATCACGGGGTTCTTTGCCAAATCGGAACGCACCCGCTTGTGGGCGTTTCCCTGCAGGGCCAGCTTGTGGCTGGACATGCAGATCGAGTCCGAGACGATTTTCGCGAGGATCTCGTCATCCTTAATCGGCGGAAGTTCAAATTCCTCCACCCTGATATCGTTTACCCCGTAAATTCTCGCAGCCTTCGTTTTCATGTTTTCCTCCTAAAATTATGGAACCTCTTTCAAAACCGGGGTTTCAAAAGGGTCCTGATTCGCCGTTTTAAGCCAGCTTGCTCTATAAGCCTCCAGGCCGGGAAAGTCTTCGGCCCGTATCTCTTCGTTTTCTATACTGATGTAGCCGTTGAGTTCCTCGATGCCCTTTCCCGTACAGGCCATGAGGGCGGTCATGGCCGCCCCGCTTGCGGTGGCTTCCTTCATACTGGTAAGGAAGATTTTATTTTTCGTAAGCGCCGAGGCCAGGAGGGTGTTGTACGCCCGGTCCCTGCGGAAGCCTCCCTCGATGTACAGCGCGGCGCCCTCCCGCAGGCCCGCCCGTTCCGCGCCGGTCATGGTCTGAATTACCAGGGAAAGGGTCAGGGCCGCGTAAAAGCGCTCTCCCTGACGGAGCAGCGCCGGAATGTTCCCGTTCCGTATCTCCTCCGGGGTATAGAAGATCCCCTTTTCAAGTATCCCCGGTTTTGATCTGCTGAACTGTCCGGAGCCGCTTACCAGTTCGGGGAGCAGGAAAGTATCCTTTTCGGCGATAAATTTCCGTATCGCTTCAAAGTTCAAAGGGGGCCGTTGGGCGGTATTGTTGATCCCCTTGAAGATACCCGTCCACTGGTCAAATTCCATGCCCCCCAAAAAAATCGCCGTCTTTACCGGCTTGGCCAGGGCGGACTGGTTAAAGAACACAATGTTCCCTATGTCCCCCGGGTTAAACGCCAGATCCTCCTGGGGGTGCATGAGCACGCACCAGGTGCCCGTCGAGTTAAGCACAAAATCTTTCCCGCCGCCGCCGGTTAAATAGGGCAGCAGTGACGCGTTGGAATCGTGGATACCCATGGCGGCGATAGTATCCGGCGGCAGGCCCGTCAGGGCCGCGGTTTCGGCGGACAGGGGGCCTATACTTTCATAGCTGTTTTTATAGTTCCGGGGCAGCAGTTCCCTGATCCGGAGCTTATCCACCACGGGGGAATAGTCTCCGGCGGCGTGGTCCCATAAATAGTTGTGGCAGCCAAGATAGGTCGGTTCAATGCCGGCGACGCCTGTCAGTACAAAGCTCCAGTACTGGGGCAGATTGAGGAGCGTTCGGGTGCGCCCAAATTCGGCGGGAAAATATTTTTGCAGAAAGTATATGCCCTTGGCGGGGTTGATCATCGCCGAAAACGGGGGGGTAAAGGTGGTTCTTTGCAGTTCCTCCCGGTTTCCCGCCAGTGCGTAAAATTCCTCCTGGAATTCCGCCCCCGGTTCGTAGGTATAGTAAACGCAGGGGGCGCAGACTTTTCCCTCCCCGTCAACGCAGACAAAAGTCGCGCCGTGGGCGCTTACCGCCGCGGCCTTGATGGGGTAAAGGGCGGCGAATCTTTTAAGCTCCTGGAAAAACCAGTTTTTCATGCCCCCAAGGTCGTGGGTTTCAAGCTCCATTCCCCGGTGCTTCAGCATGACGGGAGGAAAAGTTTTGGAAACCATGTCGATCTGGGACAGGGTCTCGTCAAAAATGACGATTTTCTTGTTGGTCATGCCTATATCGATAACGGCAAGGGCGTATTCCATCGCTTCCTCCTCTTAAAATAATCACTTTCCCGCTCAGTTTAACATAACCTGGCCGCCGGTAACAGGAAGGGCCTGGCCGGTTTCGTAGATCTGCTCAATCA
Organism: Treponema sp.; assembly: GCA_031273835.1. GTDB lineage: Bacteria > Spirochaetota > Spirochaetia > Treponematales > Breznakiellaceae > JAISRD01. The sequence continues at coordinate 3,310 of JAISRD010000087.1, forward strand.
GGTAGAGTACCGCCCGGATCACGTCGGGGCCGCTGCAGCCCCGCTTCATCGGCACCTTGGCCTCGTAATAGGCCTTAACGTCGGCGGTGGTTTTCGCGCCGGGGACCTTGCCGGTTTTCAAGTATTGTACGAAAAGTCCCTTTTCGGGATCAGACCACAGGGGGCCTTCGTAAAAATTACCGGGGCAGACGGCGTTTACCTTGATGCGGTATTCCACCAGTTCCAGGGCAAAACTCTGTACCAGGCCTATGCTCCCGAATTTACTGCCTGAATACGCGCCGTTTTTATTGGAGCCCTCAAGGCCCGATTTGGAATTGATCTGTATGATGTCGGTGATCCAGGAGGGGGCGCAGAGATTCTGGGCCTTCATCAGGCGGCCGCAGTGCTTGGTGATCACCGCGAAGGCGGTGTAATTTATGTCGGTAACAAATTTGAAGGAGGCCATATCCTGATCGAGTATGGCGGCGGCCCGCAGCACTCCGGCGTTGCTTATACAGAGGTCAAGTCCTCCGGCGGTCAGGGCGATAAAATCCGTCATGGCCTCCGCCGAAGCTTCGTCGGCCACATTGACTTCCACCGCATAGGCGGCGGTTTTTCCCAGTTCGCCGTTCAGCGACGCCGCCAGCTTTTGCGCCCCCTCAAGGTTTAGATCGGCGATAAACACCTGGGCCCCCGCTTCAACAAGCCCCCGGACTATTTCCCCGCCGAAGCCCTGGGCTCCCCCGGTTACCAGCGCAACCCTCCCCCTGGCGACGGCGGCCCGCTTTTCCATAGGGCCGGCGGCGGGGGGCGGCAAGTCCCAGCCGCCGGTCCGTCCGCCCTTTTCTATTGTATCCCGTACCCTGTCCAGGCCGGCAAAATCCGGCGCGGTAATGAAAAAGAAGTCCCTCTCCGCGTCCGCGCCGTTCTCCGTACCTGCGCCGTTTTCAGCGCCGCACACTATACGGAACGCCTGGGGGATCTCCGTAAGGCCCTTCACCGCCGCTCCTATGGCCGCCGCCGGATCATCCCCGGCGCGTATCCGTACCGAAGGGCAGTCCCGGATATTTATTCCGGCCCAGCGGGCGGCCGTCCAGGGGCCGCCTGTCTTTTCAATAAGGGCTCCCCTCAGCAGGGGGGCCAATTCCGCCGCGGTCATCTTCACTCCTTCAGTTCCCCGCCCCGCGCTCCTTAACGGCCCTTCTGCCCGCCTCGGCGTAGATCCCTATCCGTTCATTAAGGGGTTTTGACGCCAGGGGACTCGCGGGGTTAAAAAGCCCCTCGCCGCCGGATTCGGCGCAGCGCAGTTCATGGGCGGCCAGGGCCCAGGTACTGTCAATAAGCATGGCGAATTCGCTCCGCCTGATTTCAGGACAGTTAAAACTCTGGCGGGGACTGTTAATGTCCACCCCGGAAATTTCAATAAAACCGTGGGTCTGACAGAGTTTGTGGATCCGTTCAAGCTGGGCCTTGGTGTTACGGGGGGGCATATAGGTAATCCCCTGGAAACCCCATTCCTTAAGACGCGGCATCAATTCGTCCAGATAGGCGTCTTCAAAATGTTCGGCCCTTTTATCCCCCGTGGGAGAATCCCCCACATCACCCAGATAGGCATAGGAAGGGACGGCGTTGATCGACTTCGCGAAGGCGCATACTTCCTCGACCCTGGGACATTCATCTCCGCCGGGCTGGATAAAGATACGGTCCCCGAAGGCGCTCTTCAAAAAACCCAGCAGATCATAATCATAATAGGGATTGTTCCGATCCGCAAGCAGATCCGCGAGTTTTCCCCCGGGGCTTAGATCAAAACGGGAGGCGAGAAAATCAAGCAGGGCCCCGCCGGGACCCGTCCGTTTGATCAGGGCCCTTGAAAGGGCGTAGAGTATGTGCCGCTCGGTAACGCTGCCCCCGGCGGCGGCCATGGAGAGGGGCAGTATATCCTCCTCATAAGACAGGGGAGCCAAGTCGGCGGCGGTGATTTTATTGAGGGTCTCCGTCATAAGCCGATTGCGGCGGCCCCGTGCCTCGTTTAAGGGGGCAAGAAAGGCCCGCACCGCCCCGGAAGAACCCTCAGGTATACCCTGGACGGTCATGTAGACGATGCCCTCGGAGTCGGGGCTGTTAATTTTACGGGACGCGAATTCGGTGTGCCTTAGGTCTACCCGCAGTTCAAAGCCGGTCACGCAGCCCATGCCAAGGAGGGCGCAGGCCCGGCGCATCTCCGGGGCGGCGGCGCAGGAGTCGTGGTCCACCGAACCGGCGGCCTCAAGACCCGCCTGCCGGGCCTTGAGGGCCGCCATGGCCGGCGTATAGGGGCTAAAGCTGTACACCGTGTGGATGTGGTTGTTCACTTCCCCGTTAAAGGGCGGCATCTCCGCAGGGCCGCCGCTTTTTATAAAAGCCTCTAAGGCGGCGAGGCGTTCTTCCGGCGGCAGGGACCTGTCGTTAATTTCGGCGGGACAGGTCATACGCCGAGCCTGGTCCTGCGCAGTATATCAAGGCCCGTCTGCACCGTGGCGGGATTTCTCCCCGACAGGGGCAGTATACGCTCATGGATCGCGTCAATGAGCCAGTCCGTCTGGGGGAAGAAATATTCCTCACATTCCGGCGCGGGGGTGATCCAGTTGCGGCTTCCCACCACCACAGGCGGGGCGTCCAGGTAATCAAAGGCCAGTTGGCTCACATTGGATGCCACGGTATGGAGGAAGGAACCCCGCTCCACGGCGTCGCTGGCCAAAAGGAGGCGGCCGGTTTTTTTGACCGACTCGACGATCTTTTCATAATTAAGGGGATTGATAAAGCGGAGGTCTATTAGTTCCGCCTCAAGGCCGTACTGCTCTTTAAGTATCTTCGCCGCGTCCACGGCCCGGTACAGGGTCGCCCCGATGGTGGCAATGGTAATGTCTTTGCCGGTCCTGCGCAGGGCCGGCTCCCCTTCGGGGACCTCGTAGTAATCCTCAGGCACGGTCTTTTCAAATTCCTCGCCCTTATCATAGAGAAGCTGGCTTTCAAAGAACACCACCGGATCGCTTCCCCGCAGGGCCAGGTTGAGCATACCCTTAGCGTCGTAGGCCGTGGCGGGAAACATCGCCTTAAGACCCGGAATATGGGCCACCAGGGAAGTCCAATCCTGGCTGTGCTGCGCGCCGTATTTATTACCCACCGAGACCCGGATTACCAGGGGCATCTTGAGGAGCCCCGCGGACATGGACTGCCATTTGGAGGCCTGGTTAAAGATCTCGTCCCCCGCCCGGCCCATAAAATCGCAGTACATCAATTCCACCACCGCCCGGCCTCCGCACATGGCGTAGCCCACGCCGGCGCCGACTATGGCGCCCTCGGAAATGGAACTGTTAAAGAGCCGGTGATAGGGAAGGGCCTCGGTAAGGCCCCGGTATACGGCGAACGCGCCGCCCCAGTCGCGGTTCTCCTCCCCCCAGGCGGCCATGGTGGGATCAATACGGAAGCGGTGCAGCATCGCCTCGAAAAGACCGTCCCGGTACTGGAACATCCTGTTCTTGCTCACCGGTTTTCCCTCGCCGTCAAAGGCGCTGCGTATCTTTCCCGCCAGGGCCTTAACCCGCGGGTTTTCACTGCCCGCGTCAAGCAGATCCGGCGTCCTGTCTTCCATCTTTTCAAGCTTTGTATTGGAGAACATCACCGACTCGATGAACTGAAAGGAGGCGCGGGGGCTTTCGGCGTCGTTTACGGCAAGCTTCGCCACGGCGCTGAGTTTCTCCAGTATAGCCCCCCGCAGGGTTTCCGCTTCGGAATCGGTGATCTGCCTGTTGTCGATAAGGTACTGTTTATATTCGGCTATGGCGTCGGTCTTCTGCCAGGTCTCGACCTCTTCCCTGGTACGGTAGCTTGAAGCGTCCGAGGGGGAGTGCCCCGAGTAGCGGTAGGTGATCGTATCCAGCAGCGCCGGACCCCTGCCCTCAAGGAGTACCGCTTTTTTACGCTGTACCGCGTCTGCCACGGCCAGGGGATTGTAGCCGTCTACCCGCTCGGCGTGCATATTGTCGGGGTTTACCCCGGCGCCGACCCGGGCCAGAGTACCGTAACCCATGGTTTCGCCCCTGGTCTGTCCGCCCATGCCGTAAAAGTTATTGAAGAAGTTAAACAGTATGGGGGGGCCTCCGTGGGGTCCCTCCGTGGGCCAGAGGGTTTTATACTGATCCATGGCGGCGATGCAGATCGCCTCCCAGACCGGGCCGCAGCCCAGGGCGCCGTCTCCCACGTTGGAGATCACGATGCCCTTCTTGGAGTTGATCAGCTTGAACAGGGCCGCTCCGGCGGCAATATCCGCCGAACCTCCCACGATGGCATTGTTGGGCATGGATCCGAAGGGGAGAAAATAGGCGTGCATGGAACCCCCCAGGCCCCGGTTAAATCCCGCGTTACGGGCGAAAATTTCACCCAGGGCGCCGTAGAGTATAAAGTTTTCCGCCAGGTCCTTTGTATTTTTGTGGGGAACCTTTTCGGCCATGCGCAGGGTATCGCCGCCTAAGAATTCCTTCATGATGATCTCAAGCTTGGCATCGTCAAGCTTTGAAGCCGCCGATAAGCACTTGGCGAGAAGTTCGCCGTGGCTGCGGTGGGACCCGAAGATAAAATCATCGGTATCAAGGTTGACGCACTGGCCCACCGCCGCCGCCTCCTGCCCCATGGACAGATGGGCCGGCCCCTTGTGATTGTATTCGATTCCGTTCCAGGCCCCCTGAATTTTGAAGGTATTCATCATAGTTTCAAATTCCCGGATCGTCATCATGTCGTAAAGAATACGGATGAGCCTGTCCTTTCCGTATGTTTCCAGCTCCTTTTTAAAGCTGCTTTTGTACTGATTAACGGGCACATCGTTAATTTTGATAAAACCGGGTTTCCGCAGCTCAACCGGGTCTACAAATAGTGATTTCGGCATTTTCCTCTCCTTAAATTAAACAGCCCCGCCTTGGGCGGATAACCGCTTTTGTTCATATCATTGCGGCGAAATCTGATATGGACGAAACACTGAATCTTTCATCCATAACTGATCAGCTTTCGCCCAGCGACCATACCGCATCGCGTATTACTTCCGCCACGCTGGGATGGGGAAAGATCAGCTCCCTCACATCCTGTACGCGCATTTCATTTTCGATAAGCCCCGCCGCTCCCCAGATGATCTCCGAGGCATAGGGGCCGATAAGATGTATGCCCAGTATGCGGCCGTTATCCGCATCGGCAAGTACCTTTACATTGCCCGCCGCTTTAACGCCGTTCTCGGCGATAAAGCGGCCCGACACGGTCATCGGCAGGGCGGCCTTCTTTACGGCGATACCCCGCAGGGCCGCCTCCTGTTCGGTAAGGCCGGCCCCGGCGGCCTCCGGCAGGGAATACACCGCCCAGGGAACGGCGTTACCCCGCCATACGTTGGCCGGGCCGGGCAAGCCGGGCCGGGCCGTATCGTTCCGCATTTCCAGATAGGCGGCCATATCCGCTACGGCGATCTCCGCCATGCGGTAAGCCGAGTGGGCCAGCATACTTACGCCGTTTACATCACCCGCAGCCCAGACGCCGCTTATATTGGTGCGCATACGCTCGTCCACGGTAACGCCCTTGGCGGCGGCGTCAAGTCCCGCTCCCCCGGCGCCCCAGGAAGCCGTTTCCGCCCGCCTGCCCACGGCCATGAGTATGACCCCTTCCGGGCCCGTATCAAGGGAGGCGTCTTTGCCGTCCCGGGTTTTGAAAAACACCTTCCCGCCGTCTATTTTTTCAACCCTGCAGCCCAGGTGAAAGTCTATGCCCTTAAGCGCCCGGCGCAGGAGCGGCGCGTGATCCTTATCCATGGGGGGGATTATCTCATCAAGCATTTCAATGACCGAAACTTCGGTTCCCAGGGAATAAAAAAGGCTGGCGAATTCTATACCTATGACGCCCCCCCCTATAATACAGAGCTTGCGGGGAATTTCCTTAACCGAAAGAAGCCCTGTGGAATCGAGTACCTGAGGGTTGCCCGAAGCGCCGGGTATAGGCGGCATGGCCGGAACCGAACCGGCGGCGACCAGTACGGCCCCCGCCTCGTAGACGTTTTCCCCCACCCGTACCGCCCGCTTTGCCCCGTCAACGATAAGAACCCCCGTACCGGTAAGGGTCTCGGCCTTCACACGCTTGAGCTGGGCGGCAACGCCGGCCCGCAGGGTCTCCACGGTTTTTTCCTTCCAGGCCAGCATCTCATTCCAGTTGACACTGAGCTTTTCCGCGTGGACCCCGAAGATCGCCGCCTCCTTTGCGTGGATGTACTGTTTGGCCCCGTTGAGAAGTGATTTGGTGGGGATACAGCCGACATTCAGGCAGGTTCCGCCCAGGTAGTTTTTCTCAACCACCAGGACTTTCTTTCCCAGATGGCCCAGGCGTTCCGCCGCCAGGTACCCCGCCGGCCCGCCTCCGATAACGATAACGTCGTACATCATTTTGCCAGCCATATATCTATATCCTTAAGGGCCCCGCACAGGGCCTTAAGGAATTCCGCCGCCGGAGCGCCGTCCACAACCGCGTGATCGATGGTGAGGCTTAGGCCCATCCGGGGAATTACCTCGTATTGGCCCGGCGCGGTTTCCGAGGGCCTGGGCAGGATGGCGCAGACCCCGAGTATGGCCGTTTCGGGGACGTTGATCACCGGGGTAAAACTCTCCACCCCGGCGCTCCCCAGGTTTGTTACGGTAAAGGTTGATCCGTGCAGTTCGTCGGGGGAGACGCTTCCGTTCCTGCAGGATTCGGCGAGCCGCTTTGCCTCCCGCGAAATTTCCGACAGTGTAAGAGTCTCCGCGTGGCGCAGTACCGGCACCATGAGCCCCCTGCCGGTGGCCACCGCCACCCCGAGATGAACCGTGTTGTAGGTCCGTACCAGAACGGTATCGCCGGTCAGCTTAAGGGCGTTCAGGGAAGGATGGAGGGGCAGTATACGGGAAACTGCAAAAAGGACCAGATCGTTGATCGTGATCCGGGACAGGCCGAAGGCGGGATCGCTGGATTTAAACTTCGCCCTGAGTTTTTGCAGCGACACCGCCGGGGCGGAGGCGTTAAGGGTAAAGGCCGCCGTGGATGTGTGGGAGAGCATCATCTGGTCCGCGATGACCCTCCGTATGCCCTTAAGGGGCGTCTCGGTATATTCGGG
>JAISRD010000088.1 GCA_031273835.1 Treponema sp.
GGCGGGGCGTCGCCGCCTGGCAGGAGAACAAGGACGACAGGGCCCTTGAAGAACTGACTCAGGCTATCCTCCTCATGCCCGGCTATGCCCCGGCTTATTTTCACCGGGGGCTTGTGAACCGGAAAAAAAAGAACTATGACCGGGCCCTCGCCGATTTTACCGAAGCCATAAGGATAAAGCCCGATTATCCCCACGCCTATAATAACCGGGGAATTACCTACTACGACAAGGGTTTCCGTTTCGACAAGCAGGCGCTTGCCGACTATACCGAGGCGATCCGCCTTAACCCCGCCTACGCCATAGCCTATAACAACCGGGGAACCTGCTATTTCCGCCGGGGAAACTACGACAGGGCCGTCGCGGACTATGACGAGGCCCTGCGGCTTAAGCCGGATTACGCCGAGGCCTATTGGGGCCGGGGCTTCGGGCATCTCTACAAAGCCGATTATGACAGGGCCGTCGCGGACTTTACCGAATGTCTCAGGCTTAACCCCGCCCTTCCCGATATTTACGTGGTCTATCACAACCGGGGTACGGCGTATCATCACAAAAAAGACTACGAAAGGGCAATCGCCGACTATACCGAGGCGATAAGGCTTAAGCCCGGCAGCTCCGACACCTGGTACAACCGGGGAAGGGCCCGCTCGGAGAGCGGAGACGCGGCCGGCGCGGAGGCCGATTTCGCCGAACTGGAGCGGCTTAATTACTTTCTCTATAAAAGTCCTGAGCGATAACCGGGGCTTGCCGACCCGAATCTCCGGGTCGAAGTCTTAAGCCTTCGCCGCGACGCCCTAAAAGTAAAAGTCCCGGGCCCCCCGGCGTATCTTTTCCATGTTTTCCCCCGCCCTGATCCGTATCTTTTCATTTTTGATCCCCGGCAGTTCCCGGTTTATGGCGGCGGCGGCCTTGGCCTTGAAGGGTTCGTCCCCGTAGTCCAGGGCGTATTCGCAGAGGGTCATCAGCGCGTTGGGGAGGCAGACGTTCTTGATCTGCCCCGCCTTGGCCAGCGCCATGAAACGGTCCCCGGTACGGCCGTTCCGGTAACAGGCGGTACAGAAGCTGGGGATAAAGCCGTCGTCCATGAGTTCCGAGATGATCTCCGGGGCGCTCCGGTCGTCGTTGATGTTAAACTGGGGGGTGGATTTTTCGTGGATCTTCCGCTGGTGGTAGCCCCCCACGCCGGTGCTGGAACCGGCGCTGATCTGGGATATGCCCAGCTTAAGGAGCCTTTCCCGCATCTCGTGGCTCTCCCTGGTGGAGAGTATCATCCCCGTAAAGGGCACCGCCAGGCGTATGATGGCGACGATGCGCTCGAAGGCGGCGTCGTCCACCAGATGGGGGAAGTCCGTCAGCCTCACCCCCTCGCCGGGGCAGATCCGGGGGACCGATATGGTGTGGAACCCCACGTTAAAGCGTTCCTCCAGGTGTTCGTTGTGGATCATGAGGCCCAGCACCTCGAAGTACGGGTCCGCCAGGCCGAAGAGGACGCCGCCCCCCACGTCGTCTATGCCCCCCTCCTGGGCCCGGTCGAAGGCGGTGAGGTGGTACGCATAATTCCGTTTGGGCCCCCCCAGGTGAACCTTCTCGTAGGTGGGCCGGTGGTAGGTTTCCTGGAAGAGTATGTAGGTGCCTATGCCGGCTTCCTTGAGCTTCCGGTAATTCTCCACCGTGGTGGCGGCGATGTTTACGTTGATACGCCGTATTTCGCCGTTTTCGAATTTCATGTCGTAGATGGTTTTCATGCACTCAAGGATATAATCAATGGGGCATTCCCCGTCGTGCTCCCCCGCTTCCATGGCGATACGCTTGTGTCCCATCTGCTCCAGGATATTGACCTCTTCCCGAATCTCGTCCATGGTGAGTTTTCGTCTGTCAAAGTCGTGCCCGCAGTTGTAACTGCAGTAGGAACAGCGGTTGACGCAGTAGTCGCTTACGTAGAGGGGCGCGAAGAGTACGATCCTGTTGCCATAGATGTGGCGCTTTATCTCCCCGGCGATGGAGAATATGCGCTCCGTGTGGGCGGGGTTCTTCGTTGCAAGGAGGGAGGCGATTTCAATGTGGTTGAGCCCCTCGAAGCGTCCGGCCTTGTCCAGGATGCGGTGTATCTCCGCGTCCTCCGTATGTTTGGCCTCCTCAAGAAGGCCCTCAATGTAATCCCGGTCGATAAAGACGCCGTCCTTCCCGGCGCTTCCGGCTTCCGCCGTCATTTTTGTTTTCATGCCGCTCTCCCTTTATAAAAAACCCCAAGCCGGGTCCGGACGCGGCTTGGGGCTCTTAATGCCGTTCATACGCCCCTCGCCGGATCAGAACCCGTCTTGACCCTTAAGGTTAGATATAGTAAGCGCCACCGGCGGGCAGGACAAGTCTTACCGGGGTGGCAGGTGAAAAAACCCCAAAAACTTCGGGTGTTTTTTCTCACCTTTCTGTAATATATCCTAAGGATTTCCGAATGTCAAATAGATCCCTTATTCCGCGGCCCGCTCTTCCGCTTCCCGCTTTTCCGTCATTTCCTCCCATTCGGCAAGCCTGCGGTGGAGGGTTTTCCGGCCTATGTTAAGGACATCGGCGGTTTTGGTTTTGTTCCCCTTAAGGAAACCCAGGGTATCCCGGATGATGATACGCTCCGATTCTTCCATGGTTGATCCCAGGGGGATGCGTATCCAGCCTTCGTCGCTTTTTGTCCTGATGGTAGGGGGCAGATCCGCCTCGGTGATCACGCTGTCCTTGGCCATGACCACGGCGCTCTCCACACAGTTGCGCAGTTCCCGCACGTTGCCGGGCCAGTCGTAACTGTACATGACGGAACGGGCCTTTTCGTCAAAGCCCTCCACGATCTTCCCGTTCTCCGCGGCGAATTCCCGCAGAAAGGCGCTGAGGAGCAGGGGCAGATCGTCCTTCCGTTCCCTTAGGGGGGGGATATGTATGTTCACCACGTTGAGGCGGAAATAAAGGTCCTCCCGGAAATTTCCCTTTTCAATTTCAGCCTTAAGATCCTTGTTGGTGGCCGCCACGATACGGACGTCAAGCTCCAGGGTTTCTTCCCCCCCGATGCGCTCAAATTTCTTTTCCTGCAGCACCCGCAGCAGCTTAATCTGTATGTTCTGATCGATTTCCCCTATTTCGTCCAGGAAGAGGGTCCCCTCGTGGGCAAGCTCAAAACGGCCCCGCCTGCGGCTCAGCGCGCCGGTAAAGGCGCCCTTTTCATGGCCGAAGAGTTCGCTTTCTATGAGGGTGTCGGGGATGGCGGCGCAGTGGACCTTGACAAGGGGTTTTTCCTTGCGGGAAGAAAGTTCATGAATGGCGTCGGCCACCAGTTCCTTCCCCACCCCGGATTCGCCGGTAATAAGTATGGAGGCCCTTGACGGGGCGGCGCGGCTTATGGTGTCGAAAACCCCCCGCATGGGGGCGCTGGAACCTATCATGGTTTTGAACTGATTCTTCTTTTCCAGTTCCGCCTGGAGGTTCTTATGCTTAAGGGCCAGTTCCTGGTTCTGCAGGGCCCGCTTTACCAGCATGGAAAGATGATCCAGATTCACCGGCTTGGTAAGAAAATCATAGGCGCCGTTACGCATGGCGGCCACGGCGTTTTCCACCGTGCCGTGGCCCGTCAGGATGATCACCGGAAGGCCGGGGCTTTCGGCGCCGATTTTCCGCTGGAATTCCTCGCCGCTCATTCCCGCCATGCGCAGGTCCGTTATGACAAGATCAATATCGCCCTTTTCAAAACGCTTCCAGCCCTCGGCGCCGTCGGCGGCGGTTACCACCTCATGGCCGTCCATCTCCAGGGCCGCGGCAAGGCCCTCACGTATGTTTTTTTCATCATCCACCACAAGGAGCCTAAACTTCATAATTCGCCTCCGGATTGACCTGCATTTCGGGGAGCAGCCGCCTTTCCCGTTTGGATACCGGCAGGGTTATGGTAAAGCAGCTCCCCTCCCCTTCCTTCGATTGTACCGAAATTTCCCCCCGGTGTTCCCGTATGATCTTGAACACCAGGGTAAGCCCCAGGCCCGAGCCGTTTTCCTTGGTGGTAAAATAGGGCTCGAATATTTTTGAAAGATCCTTTTCGGGGATCCCGATCCCCGTGTCCCTTATCCGTATAAAAATCTCAGCGTCCTGCTTCTCCGTTTCAATGGTCAGGGTTCCCCCCCCCTTCATGGCCCCTTGAGCGTTTTGGATGAGGTTCAGCACGGCCTGTTTAAGGATACGCTCGTCAAAATCCGCCAGGGGCAGGTTTTCCTCAAGGTCCAGGACGGTCCGCACATGGGCCTCTTCCAGTTCAAAGCGGACAAATCCCAGGACTTCCCTGAGAAAGGCGTTGATGTTTCCTTCCCGCAGTTCCGCCCCCATGGGTTTTACGGCAAACAGAAAATCCACCACGATATGGTTAAGTCTTTCGATTTCCTCGTTGATCACGCCGATATAACGGTTAAAGAGTTTTAAGTAACCGGTGGGGCCCTGATCGCTGTCCGCGTCCTCGGGGTGGGACATATAGTACAGTTCCTCGTTTTTTTTCATCGCCTTTTGAAGAAGCTGTATATGTATGGAGATGGAGCCCAGGGGGTTTTTTATCTCGTGGGCGACCCCCGCCGCAAGGGTGGTAAGGCTTGCGAGGTTCTCCATGCGCCTCATCCTGGCCTCCCTTCCCCGTTTTTCGGTAATATCGTTTACATGGATCAGGGAGCCGGTAACCCGGTGATTTTTTACCAGCGGCAAAATGCTGATGGACAAGAGCCGCCGCAGCCCCTTGTTTTCCGCTTCAAATTCCCGGTCTATGACCCGGTCCCCGGAACGGAGGGTCTTCTCAAAAAAGGAGGCGATTTTGTCGTCCCTTATGCTGTTCCATATCCCCTGTTCGGCAACCTGGGAGCGGGGATTTCCCTCCGGGAGCATCATGGGGATGAGCCGTTCCGACGCCTTGTTTGCCAGTATCAGATTGTGATCCGTACCGCAGACCAGGAGTCCCTCGTCCATGGAATCCAGCACCGCCTCAAGCCGTTCAATTTCATCGGCCATGGATGAAAGCAGATCCTTTACCTGAGCGGAGGTAAGTTTGTCAAATTTCTGTAAGGCCCTTATAATAAACTGCGTCATCTGTCCTCTGTCATGGTCAGTTTGAGATCTTCCCCCAGGCTTTCAAGTACCAGCGCCGTTCCTATATTATACAAATCGGCGGAGCTGAAGGCCCGGCTTAGTTTCTCCTTCCACAGGGCGGCCATGCGGGTCTTTTCCGGATAGCCCGCCCCGTCCCGCAGCCACGCGGAAAGCAGTTTCAGCAGGGCGGCGCAAAATTTGGCAAAGAGCCCTGAAATTTCAAAGTTGTCCGCTGTCTTTAATACCCCGGCAAGGGCCGTTTTCATATCCGGGGCGGGGCGGCCGAATCCGCCCTGTTCCGCGATGGGGGCGGCGAACTTTCCCAGCTCAACCAGGGTCCGGGGAAGGGGGCGCTTTTCCCCCCTCAGCATACGCCCGGCGGCGGCGGCCAGGGAAGCGGCAAAATAAGCCCCCAGGGGATAGAAGGCTGCGCCGCTCACCGGGAGAAAGGACTCAAGATAGGCCCCTATGCCGGCGGGTCCTTCGGCGTCGTCCTTTTTAAAAATACGGCGGAGAACCTCCGCCTCTTCTTCGGGGCCGCGCTGTACAAAGCTGTAGAGCCTGAGGCGGGAGAGCATGGTCGGCAGCAGTCCCTTAGGCTGGGAGCTGGTAAGGATGATGGTTACCCGCTGGGGAGGTTCTTCCAGAATTTTAAGCAGAGAATTCTTGGCTTCCTCCTTCATGTATTCGGCGTTTTCAATGATGATGCATTTGTGCTTTCCCAGGGGGGCAAGGCGGCTCCAATAAGCGGCCCGGCGGAGGCGGGCGATGGGGAGCAGTTCCCCCGTTCCCTCGGCGGCAAGCCTTATGGCCTGCTTGACCAGGGAAGCGCGGAGCCCCTCAAGCTTACGCTGATTTTCCCCCCCTGAAAAATCCCGGCTTTCAAATTCCTCCAGGTCCTCTTCCAGGCCCGCGGTGAGATCCCCGATCTTTCCCAGCTTCGGGTCCCCCTCCCAGAGGACCGGCGAAAAACGGACCAGCAGCTTGCGCAGGGAACGGGAAAAGAGCATTTTGGTTCCCCTGCCCTGTTCCCGTGAAAAAGCCGCCGCCGAGGCCGCTATTTCAGGGTAGAAGGATTTTTTTCCCATAAGGAGGAAATCCTGGGAGGCAAGAAAGCGGTGGCGCACACAGCTGGGACAGCCGCAGTTCCAGGGGGCCCGGGTAAAGCGCCCGGAGGGGCCTCCTCCGGTTTTATTTTCGCAGGAGAGGGCCCGGGCCAGCTCAAGGGCGGCGGTTCCCTTTCCCGCCCAGGGGGGGCCGGCAAAGAGCAGCGCCGGCGCCAGTGAAGAGGCGGCAATGTCTTCCTTTAAGGAGCCCGTCACCCCCTGGTGAAGTATATTCTCAAACATAAGTACGGGCTATTCCTATTAAGGGGAGCAGTATGCGGGCGGCCAGACTTTCACCGAGGAGCGGCCCCGCATTAAAGAGGGGCTGTACGGTGATGAATATAAGGATAAGGGCAATCACCGCAATTCCCTCGGCAATGCCAAGGAGAAAACCGAGAAAACTGTCCAGGGCGCCCAGTTTAAGCCTGTTCACAATATCCTTTACAATACGTTCCAGTATTTTTCCCAGGACAAAAACAGACAGAAAAAGTATGATAAACGAGAGTACCTCAGGAACCAGCGGAAGGCCGGGAAAAAACAGGGTCCTCAAAAAGACCGCCCCGTTTTTGAAGAAAAAGACCGCCGAAAAAATCCCCAGGGTAAGGGACGCTATGGAAAAGATCTCCCCCGTAAAACCCCGTAAGAAGGCCCGCAGGGTAAGGAGAGCGAGTACCGCCAGAAAAACCACGTCGATGGCCGCCACTATTCCTCCTTTACCGCGTTTACCGTATTGAGTATTTTTTCCGCGATACGGGCCGTACCGTCGGCGGCGCCTATTTCCGCCGCCGCCGCGGCCATGGCCTCCCTGCGCCGGTGATCGGCGGCAAGGGCGGCGATCATTCCCGCCAGGGTTTTACCGTTCCGCTCCGGGCCGGGTCCTATCACCAGGGCGGCGCCGGCTTTTTCAAAAAAACCGGCGTTTTCCAGCTGATCACCCCGGGTACCCGAGCCCGCCAGGGGAATGAGCACCATGGGTTTTCCCGCGGTGGCGCATTCCCAGACCGTACCGGCGCCGCTGCGTCCCGCCACCAGTTCCGCCGCGGCAAGAACCGCGGACATTTCATCTTTTATATAGGGATAACTCCTATAGCGGGGCGAGGGGGGCGGATCCCAATCCGCGGCGGGCCCTGTCTGATGTATCACAAGGTAATCCCTGCACAGATCCTCAAGGCACTCCCGAATCAGCCCGTTGATTTCCCTTGCCCCCTGGCTTCCCCCCAGCACGAGAAGTATTCTGTCCGAACCGGAGGCCCCCAGAAAGGCCCGGCCCGCCGCCGCGTCCCCGTTTCTGAATTCGCTCCGCACGGGGTTTCCCAGCACAAAGACCCTTTCCCGGTATTTGGAGGGAAAACGCGCCGCCGTTTCAGCATAGGCGGTTATAAGCCCCCCCCGGCCCCGGCAGGCGAAGCGGGCGTTAAGCCCCGTGGCCAGGCCGGGACTATAATCCGATTCATGGGTAAAAACGGTGATCCCGAGGGAAGCGGCGGCGGCGCAGGGGGGTACGCTGACAAAGCCCCCCTTGGAAAAAAGCGCCGCGGGCCTTTCTTTTTTAAGTATACGCCGGGCCGCCAGGAAACCCGCGAGAACCCTGAAAAGATCGCTTAAATTTTTCAGGGAAAAATTCCTTCTTAGCTTTCCCGCGGGTATGCCGTAAAATTTCAGGCCCGCCCCTTCGACGATGGACCGGTCCATCCCCGATTCATTGCCGATCCAAAATATCCGGCAATCGCTTCTTTTTTTAATATACGATACCACGGCAAGACCAGGATAAATGTGTCCGCCGGTCCCGCCTCCGGTAAAGGCAATATTCAGCATTGTTAAAGGGTATACGATTCCGGACTTTTCCGCAATATTTTTGATATACATTTCTATCAATTCAAGAATGTTTACTTCCAAATTGTTGTTTGTAAGCTTTTCATGTTTTTCGTGGTAAATTTCTCCGTCTTGTCATTTCCGGGCGCGGAAAAATCCGAAAAGGCTCCCGCAGAAGCCCCCCGCAATGTGGGCAAATTCGGAGATGTTATTTGATCCAAAGGAATTGTAAAGCTCCCTGCCCAGGTAGATGATCAGCACAAGGATAAAGGTCAGGGGTATTTCGCCCCTGGAAAAGTTGGTGAACGAGGCGAGGAGTATCATCATAAACACAATGCCGCTTGCCCCCATGAGGGGCCAGGGGAAAAAGATCACATTGAGGAGCCCCGTTACCAGGGCGGTAAGCAGCATCATCACCAGGAGCGGAACGGAGCCGTAGGCTTCTTCCAGTATGGGGCCGATGAGGAGTATGAACGCGAAATTGGACAGGAGATGATTCCAGTCGGCGTGCCCTATCACATGGGAAAGCAGGGTGAACCAGGACCGGACCAGGGCGGGATTGAATCTTCCCCTGCCCGGCGCGGCAAACCACGATTGATTTAAGCCCCGCAGCAGGGTTTGAGAGAGGATCAGCACCACGGCGCTTAAGACCGCGAAGGTCAGGACCGTGGGGGCGTTGTACCGGACTTTCACCTTTTTCCCCGGACAATTTCTATCCCGACCGGACAATGATCGGAACCTTCCACATCGCTCATTATGACGGAGCTTTTTACCCGTGGAAGAAAAGCGCCGTCCACACAGAGGTAATCAATGCGCCACCCCACATTCCTCGCCCGGGCGTTCATCCGGTAGGACCACCAGCTGTAATGACTACCCTCGCCGGGATGGAAATGCCTGAAGGTATCCACAAAACCCGCCCCGGTAAAACGGTCCATCCAGGCCCGTTCTTCCGGCAGATAACCCGCACTGCCTTCGTTTTCTTTGGGCCGGGCCAGATCGATGGGAGTATGGGCGATATTGTAGTCTCCGCAGAGGATAAAGTGCCTGCCCTGCTTTACCAGTTCTTTACAGCGCTCCATGACGGCGCCGCAGAAGGCAAGCTTATAATCCAGCCGGGCGCCCCCGTCCTGGGAATTGGGGAAGTAGGCCGAAATGACCGCAAAGTCCTTAAAGAACGCCTGAAGCACCCGGCCTTCGTCGTCGAATTCGGCGATACCCAGGGGTTTGACATCCAGGGGCTTCCGGCGGGTAAAAATCGCCGTCCCCGAATAGCCCGCCTTTTTCGCGCTGGCCCAATAGGAATGATAGGCCTTTCCCCCGCCGTCACGGGGACTCCGCAGTTCCTCCGTAAGCTGTTCAGGCCTGGCCTTGGTTTCCTGAACGCAGAGGACCTCGGGGGATTCCGTTTTAAGCCACGGCAGGAAGCCCTTTTTTTCCGCGGCCCGTATGCCGTTGACGTTCCATGACAGGATCTGCATTTGCGTTCAGTATACTTGTTTCGCGGTGAGCGGCGCAAGATGAGCGGTTTAGTAGATACGGCCCCCCAGGAGGCGGCCGGCTATTTCCACCGCCATCCGGGCCGTCCGGTTCCGCACGTCAAGAACCGGGTTAACCTCCACGATCTCCGCGGAACCGAGCAGTCCCGAGGCGGCAAGTTCTTCCGCAAGGAGCAGTACTTCCCGGTGCGAAAAGCCCCCGCTTAAGGGTATGCCCACTCCGGGGGCTATTGCCGGGTCCATGGCGTCCATGTCCACGCTTACATGGAGCCTTTCCGCCTTTCCCTTAAAAAAGGAAATGATGCTCCGCGCGGCGTCGGCAATGCCCCGGCGGTCAATATCGGTCATGGTATAGACGGTAACCCCCGCCTTACGCATAAGTTCTTTTTCACCGGCGTCAAGGTCCCGTACTCCGGCAAGGACCGTCTTGGCGGGATCGAGTTTTACAAAATCCCCGTAGAGGCGGGTCAACTCCGGCCTCCCGAAACCGCAGGCGGCGGCGAGGATCATGCCGTGTATGTTACCCGAGGGGCTGGTCTCCTGGGTGTTAAAGTCCCCATGGGCGTCGATCCACAGGCAGCCCCAGCTGATCTTCCGTTTCCGGTAAAAGGCCCCCAACCCTGAAAGGCTCCCTATGGCGATGGAATGATCCCCCCCGAGTATGAGGGGAAAGTAACCCTCCTCCAGGGCTCTTTCCGTTTCCGAGGCAAGTTTCGCGCAGGCCTCGGTTATGGGGACGAGGAATTTTGCCCCCGGGTCCCCCTCTTCGGTAAACTCCATCACCGGGGCGGGTATGCCGGGAAAATGCTCACTGCACCGGTGTCCCAGGGCGGAGAGGATCTCCTTAAGCCCCGCGAGGCGCATCGCCGAGGGACCCATGTCGCTGCCCCGGCGGCTCGCCCCGAAATCCAGGGGCAGCTCAATGATGCGGATCTTCACCGCCGCCCCTCAAGGGAGGCCAGGGCCCGGTCTATCCGCTTAAGGCAGCGTTCCGCCCCGAGAAGGCGTATTGAAAGAAACAGCGGCGGGCTTACCCGGGAACCGGTAAGCGCCGTCCTCAGGGGCATGAGCAGATCCCCCAGCTTAACCTGTTCCGCCTGGGCCCTGGCCTTGACAAGTTCCTCCGCTTCCCCGTCGCTTTCCGCCGCCGCCAGGGCGGGAAGGAGTTCCCGGCCCATTTTAAGGAGGCCCAGGGCTTCGGCGGGGCCCGACTTTTTGGGGATGAATTCTTCCGCCGCCGGAACGGGGGGCTCGCGGAAAAGGTAGCCCAGCTTGGCGGGGATCTCCCGGAGAAAATTCGCCCGTTCCCGGACCAGGGGCATGGCCGCGGTATACAGGGCCCGTTCTTCCGCCGAAGGCCCGCGGGGCGGCTGAGCGCCGGGCGGAAGATCGCCGCCTGCGTCCGCCGTCCCGAAAAGATTCTGTTCAACCGCCCGGGGCAGGGTTAATTCCGCCAGTTCCTCATCGCTTGTCATCCGTATATACCGGCCGTTGTACCATTCAAGTTTTTTGTAGTCGAAGACCGCCGGGGCCTTGTTTAACTTTTCCAGGCTGAACAGGCGGCTCAATTCTTCCACGGTGTAGATATCCTTCCCTTCCTCGTAGGAACAGCCTAAAAGGGCGATGTAGTTGATCAGCGCCCCGGGGAGACAGCCCTGGAGGCGGAATTCATCAATGCTGGTCGCGCCGTGGCGCTTGCTGAGTTTTTTTCCGTCCTGGCCCATCACCATGGGCAGATGGCAGAATACCGGCGGCTCCCAGCCGAAGGCCCCGTAGAGGATCACATGGAGGGGGGTAGAAGAAATCCATTCCTGGGCCCTGAGTACATGGGTGATCCCCATAAGATGATCGTCCACCACATTGGCCAGGTGGTAGGTAGGAAAGCCGTCGCTTTTTAAGAGTACCGGATCGGGGTTGATGTCGGCGTTACGCCATTCAATATCCCCCAGCAGCTTATCGTTAAAGCGGGTAAGGGCCGCCGCACCGGCCTCCTCCAGGGGGATTTTAAGCCGTACCGTAAAGGCTTCCCCCTCCCCGGCCCTCCGCCTGCTTTCTTCATCAGGAATATTCCGGCAGCGCCTGTTGTAGCCCGGATAGGCGGTTCCGCTTCCCGCGGAATGGTCCTGTTCCCGCCGCAGTTTTTCAAGCTCCCCGGCGGAACAGAAACAGTGGTAGGCCCGGCCCTTGGCGAGCAGTTCACCGGCGTATTGTTTATAGAGGGCGCTCCGCTCCGACTGGACATAGGGCGCGTGGGGCCCCCCCCGATCGGGACCCTCGTCCCAGGCTATGCCGAGCCACGCAAAGGTATCGTAGAGGTTACGGACATAGGCTTCATCGGAACGGGTTCTGTCGGTATCCTCAAGGCGCAGTATGAATTTCCCCCCCCCGACGGAACGGGCAAAGAGATAGTTGAACAGCGCCGTGCGGATTCCCCCAATGTGCTGCAGTCCCGTGGGGGAGGGGGCGTAACGGACACAAACCATGGCGACAGTATGCCCTAAAAAAGGCGGATATGCTATAGTAAAACCCATGAAGGCATGGTGGAAGGAGGGGGTGGTCTACCAGATCTACCCCAGGAGTTTTCAGGATTCAAACGGAGACGGAGTGGGGGATCTGCCCGGTATTATCAGCCGCCTCGACGCGGTTGCGGAACTGGGGGCGGACATCATCTGGCTATCCCCGGTATACGCTTCCCCGGGGATAGATAACGGCTATGACATCAGCGACTACCGCTCGATTGATCCCCTCCTTGGAACCATGGCAGATATGGACCGCCTCTTTGGGGAAGCAAAAAAACGGGGAATACGGATCATCATGGACCTGGTGGTAAACCACACCTCCGATGAACATGAGTGGTTCCAAAAAAGCCGCCGCCGGGAACCGGGCTATGAGGATTACTATATCTGGCTGCCCGGGAAAAACGGGCGGCCCGTTGTGCCGCCCAATAACTGGACAAGCTTCTTTATGGAAGACGCCTGGACCTGGGACGAGCTGCGGGGTGAATACTACCTCCACCTGTTCCACAAAAAGCAGCCTGATCTTAACTACAAAAACCCGAAAGTTATTGACGAGGTAAAGGGCATACTGAAATTCTGGCTTGACAGGGGCGCCTCGGGATTCCGCTGTGATGTGATCAACGCGCTGTACAAGACAAGCCTTGAGGACGGAAAAAAGAACATCATGATCACCGGCACGGAACATTTTCTCTGCCAGGAGGGGAATCATGAAATACTGCGAATCCTGCGCCGGGACGTGCTGGACCATTACGACTGCTTTACCGTAGGAGAGACCGCCCTGGTGAACCTGGAAGACGCGAAACTCCTCTCCGATGAAAAACGGCGGGAACTTAACATGGTCTTCTATTTTGATCACCTGGAAGTGGACCGCCTCGTCGCCCGTTTTGTGCCTAAAAAATTCCGCGCCGGAGAACTGCTTAAACGGCTTGACAAGTGGCAGCGGGGCCTTGAATGGAACGCGGTATACCTGGAAAACCACGACCAGAGCCGCATCGTTTCCCATTACGGCGCGGGGGAGAAAAACCCTCTTTACTGGGAACGGAGCGCCAAACTGCTGGCGGTCCTGGAATTCACCCTCCGGGGCACCCCCTTTGTATATCAGGGCCAGGAAATCGGCATGACCAACTTTGATTTTACCGGCATGGGAGAGGTAAAGGATATTGAGAGCCATAACCTTGACAGGCTTATGAAGAAGCTCCATCTTCCCGCGCGGCTCAGGTGGAAATGGATACGGGCCTCTTCCAGGGACAATGCCCGCACCCCCTATCAGTGGAGCGCCGGAGCGGGGGCGGGTTTTACCACCGGCGAACCCTGGCTGGGGATAAACGGCAGCCACCGGCGGATCAACTACGAGGCCCAGAAGGATGATCCCGCTTCAGTGCTTGGGTTTTACAAAAGGATACTCCGCCTGCGGGCGGGGAGTGAAACCCTCAAATATGGTGAATTCCACCCGCTCTTTGCCAGGGGCCCCTGCATAGCCTACGAGCGGAGGCCCCCGGCCCCCGCCGGACGGCCGGAGACTTCCGCCGGACAGGCGGACGGCGCACCGCCCGAAGACGCGGCCGGCAGCGGCGGCGTATATACGGTGCTGCTTAATTTTTCCGGGAAAACCGCCGAACTGCCTCGTTCCTGGGCCGCCGCGCCCTTTGCAACGGAGCCGGTCCTGTCCAATACGGGGAGAACCGCCCCGCCCTCAGGGACTCTGGAACCCTGGGAAGCGGTAATATTGAAAGGGAGATAAGGTAACGCCTCAGGACAGGGTTTTCCGTAAAAGCCCCAGGAATTCCCGGCGGCTCATTTCCCTGCCGCCGAGGCTGCGGAGGTGATCCGTGGGGACCTGGCAGTCTATAAAGCGTACCCCGCAGTTGTCGAATAAATGCCGGGCCAGGGTAAGGAAGGCCGCCTTGGAGGCGTTTGCCGTTTTCGCAAACATCGACTCGCCGCAGAAAACGCCGCCTATAAGAACCCCGTAGCAGCCTCCGGCAAGTTTTCCGTCAAGCCGGTCCTCCGCCCGGCGCTTTCCCGCGAGGCGGCTTTCCGCCGAATGGACATAACCCAGCCTGTACAGTTCCGTATAGCCGGAGATAATGTCCCCGCTTATCCAGGTACCCCCCTGGCCGGGGCGCTCCGCTTCGGCGCAGCCCCGGATGACCCCGGCAAAATCTCCGTCAAGGGTAACTTCAAAATCGCCCCGGCGGAGTATCCTCCGCATGGATTGGGAGATGTGGAGCGTCTCGGGAAAAATGACAAAACGCGGGTCCGGGGACTGCCACAGTATGGGGTCTCCGGGGTTGTACCAGGGAAAGATGCCCTGTTCATAGGCGGAAAGGAGCATGCCCGGCGAAAGGTTTCCCCCCACGGCGACAATGTCGTCCCCGGCTTCGCCGGGATCCGGAAAGGGGAAGCGGTCCTTTACCCCCAGATAGGGAAAATCAGGGTCCGGGCCGGGAGGGTACTTCATGGGGCAGATTTTTATTCGCAGGCGGGTTTAATATCCCGCGGCTTACCGCGGGGAGGATCATACGGGCTCTTCCGTTTCGGCAAGGGCTTCCGCGGTTTCCGCGCTCTGTGCATCCTCCGGGGTTTCCACAATTTCTATGAGGTATTCGCCGCCGCGGAAATCCGCCCTGGCCTTTCCCCCTCCGCTCAAGGCGCCGAAGAGCACTTCGTCCACAAAGAAGGTTTTTATTTTTTCTTCCACGACCCTGCCCGCGTTGCGGGCGCCGAATTCCCGTGAATAGCCATCTTCGGCCAGGCGTTCTATGCAGGCTTCGCTTAGTTCCAGGGTTACCTTTTTCTCGGCAAGCTGGGCTTTGAAGGTATCCAATTCCTTGTTGATAATGGAGATCATGATCTCCCGGGAGAGGTGGACGAAACGTATCACCGCGTCAAGGCGGTTGCGGAACTCGGGGGTAAAGATCTTTTCCACCGCGGTATCCACCGAGCTTTCGTCGTTGATCCTGTCCCCAAAACCGATAAGGTTCTTCCCTATGTCCCGGGCACCGGCGTTACTGGTCATAATAAAAATGATGTTTCTGAAATCGGCCTTGCGGCCGTTGTTGTCGGTTAAGGTGGCATAGTCCATGATTTGGAGGAGTATGTTGTAGATATCCGGGTGGGCCTTTTCAATTTCGTCGAGAAGCACCACCCCGTGGGGCTGTTTCCGCACCGTATCGGTAAGGAGGCCCCCGTCTTCGTAACCCACATAACCGGGGGGCGAACCGATGAGCCGGGAAACGGTATGCTTTTCCTGGTACTCGCTCATGTCAAAACGGTGCATGGGTATATCCAGAAGGGCGGCGATGCTCCGGGCCAGTTCCGTTTTGCCGACCCCGGTGGGGCCCACAAAGAGGAAATTAGCCACCGGCTTACCGGGCGCCCTGAATCCCGCCCGTGAACGCTTGACCGCCTTAATCACCGAACTTACCGCTTCTTCCTGTCCGAAGATACGCTGCCGCAGTTCCGTTTCCAAATTCCGTAATTTGTCCTTTTCGCTTATTCCCACCGAGCGCTCCGGTATCCGGGCTATTTTGGAGACCACCGTTTCAATCTCGCTGAGGCCTATGCCTATGGTTTCCACGGTTCCTTCCTGGGCGCTTCTGCTCTGATTCTCAAGTCCGCCGTCAAATTCAACAGCGGCCTTTTTGTACGCCTCGATGCGGACAAAAGCCCCGGTCTCGTCGATCACGTCGATGGCCTTGTCCGGCAGGCGGCGGTCGGTGATATACTGGGCGGAAAGCTTTACCGCCCCCTCAATGGCCTCGTCGCTGTACCGAACCTTATGGTGATCTTCATATTTGGAGCGAAGCCCCTTAAGTATGGCGACGGCGTCCTCTTCGCTGGGTTCGTTAATATCGATCTTCTGGAAGCGGCGGGAAAGGGCCCGGTCCTTTTCAAAGAATTTGTTGTATTCCTCGTGGGTGGTGCTTCCTATACAGCGGAGTTTCCCCGAACTAAGGGCCGGCTTAAGAATGTTCGAAGCGTCCAGGGCGTTGCCCGAAACGGAACCCGCCCCCACCAGGGTATGAATTTCGTCGATAAAAAGAATGGCCCGTTCTTTTTTCAGCATTTCCTCGATGACCCGCTTGATCCGGTCCTCAAAATCGCCCCGGTACTTGGTCCCCGCAACCAAAGCCCCCATGTCAAGGGAGAAGATCAAAAAATCCTTAAGCAGGGGCGGCACCTGCCCCGCCACTATGCGCTGTGCAAGCCCCTCGGTAATGGCGGTCTTGCCTACGCCGGAATCCCCCACATGGACGGGGTTGTTTTTAAGCCGCCGGCAGAGTACCTGTATGGTCCTGTCCAGCTCCGCCTCCCGCCCGATAACCGGCTCAAGCCGCCCTTCCCTGGCCATGGCGGTAAGTTCCGTGGCGAATTTTTCCAGGGCGTTTTTCTTTATCCCCCTGCGCTGAACCGTTTCGTGGGTTTCATCCGGCTCTTCTTCTTTGGTTCGATCTTCCGGCGGCGGGACGCTCCTGACGAAGCTTTCTTCCCCTTCATAACCGTGGGCGAGCATACTGACCAGCTCAAAGCGTTTAATACCCGCTTTTTTCAGATAGTAGGAACAGTAATTCAATTCCTCGTCAAACAGGGAAACCAGAATATCCGCCACATCCAGGGTATCCTTCCGGGAGGACTGGCTTTGCAGTACCGCCCGTTCAAGTACGCTCTGGAAGCCCACGGTCTGGGTGGGCTCGGCATTATGCTTTTGGGGGACCTTTTGCTGAAAGTAGCTTTCCATGCCCGTTTTAAGCTGATCCGTATCGGCCCCGCAGGCGGAAAGGACATCCTGGACTTCGTTAAAGGAAAGGGCGGCGTACAGTATATGCTCCGGGGTAAGGTATTCATGATTGCGGACCTTGGCTTCGTTATAGGCGGCATTTATAATGGCCTGCACATGCCGGCTAATCTTCATATCACGCTCCTCCCTAAATGTACTCTAAAACAACGGTAAAAACAACCGGATTAGGCCTTCTCAACAATACACCTCAGGGGATACTCGTACTGTCTGGCTAGGGCGTGGACCTGATTTGCCTTGGTCTGGGCTATGTCGTAGGGATAGATCCCTACGGTCCCCTTGCCCTTTTGGTGTACGTCCATCATGATCTTCGCGGCGTCTTCCCGTTTTTTGTTAAAAACGATCATTATCACGTCCACCACAAATACCATGGTGGTAAAGTTGTCGTTAAGCAGGATCACCCTGTATTCTTCGGGTTCTTTGAGTTTTTCCCGTCTTTTGCGGACCAGTTCCGTTCCGTTTCCGGCGTAGGGCATGGTGAAAGTATACCGCAAAACGGGGAGCGGGGAAAGCGGCCGCGGCCGCCCGGGTAAATTTCCTTAGCGCCTTTTCTTTCAGGGGATAGCGGGGAGGGAGGGGGATGCGGCTATAATTGGACAAGTCCGGCCTATATGGTGTATTCTATTGGGCAGATGGATCTACTGGACGCTTTAAAAAATCTTTTCATACGGGGGATAGATACCCTTTCCGGAAGGGCCTCGGATTTCCTTTCCCGGCCGAAAAGATCCTCGGCCCCCCTGGCGGACAGGCTTTTGGCCGACGCTTTCCGGCTGGGGCAGATCCCCTCGCCCACCGGGCGGGAGGAAGAGCGGGCCGGCTTTGTGGCCGAACGGCTTAGATCCCTGGGGCTGCGCTATTATGTCGATGAGGGCGGGAATATTTCAGTAATTCTGCATCCCCCTCCCCATAGTTTTGAACGCCTTGAGCCGGTCCTGCTGTTTACCCGCCTGGGTTCACAGCGGTGGAATCCCCTGGAAAGCCTGGGTAAGCTTGATTTACAGTACGCCGCCGGGGCGGGCCTGGCGGACGTGCTGGGCCCCGCGGCGCTCCTTTCCATCGCCGAGGGCTATGCCGCGGGCCGTTATTCCTGGGACCGGGAGCTTCTGCTGTATTTTTCGGTCCTCCAGTTTGACGATCCGGGCAGCGACGCCTTTCTTTCGGTTACCTCCCGGTCGGGGGACCGGAAACCCGCCGCCGCCATAGGGATACGGGGTTTCAGCCTCGGTTCCCTTTCAAGCCGCAGTCAGGGTTCCTACCGGGTGGAACTTTCCCTTTCCCTGGAAGAGGGCGCCGAGCAGGAGAAGGAAGCCCCCGCGGGGGATAACGCCATAGTATCCGCCCTCATTTCCCTGGCGGGAACCTTCGAGGCCCTTGTTTATGACGGGGGGAAGGCAGCGGGAATGAGGGCCTATATACGCCGTATTGAGGCCCTCACCGCCTACGGGCGTACTCCGGTTGAAGGGGCCCTGGAACTGGATTTGGAGTCCTCCGACAAGGCCCTGCTTGACAAGGCCCTTGAAAGGGTAAACGCCGGGGCGGAAAAGATGAACGGCGGCGGGCTGCGCTGCGCTGCCCGTCTGGTTTCCGGCATACCTCCGGGGGACCCCTCGCTTACCGAGGGGCTCAGGAAAAAACTCCTTGAGGTGATGAGGGAATTGAAGATCAAACCCGAGGAAGAAGCGGGGGCGGACCCGGCGTCGTTCCTCTCCTCGGCGGGCATACCGGCCCTTTCGGTGGGGATAGCCCGGGGGCGGGAAGGGCTGAGCCGGGATAAGGTGGAGATCGCCTCAATTGAAAAGGGACGACTCCTCCTGGAAAAACTCATTGCCCGCCTTGCCGGACAGGGAGGAAAGCCGTGAGCGATATCCTTAACAAGACCTGGCATCATTCCAAATTTTCCAATATAAGCAGGCTTGTTACCCTCAAGGAAAAAAAACAGCTTAAAATCTCCCTGGCTTTTCCTACCCTCAATGAAGAGGCCACCATAGGCAAGGAAATACTGATCATCCGTACCGAACTGGCGGAACGCTACCCCCTGCTTGACGAAATCGCGATCATTGATTCTTCGTCCAGGGACAATACCCGCCGGGTAGCCCAGGAATTCGGCGCCAAGGTTTTTACCTCCAAATCGATACTTTCAAAGTACGGAAGTTTCCGGGGCAAGGGTGAGAATTTATGGAAAAGCCTTTTTGTCCTTGAGGGGGACCTTATCGTCTGGGTTGACGCGGATATTTCCAATATCGCCCCCAAATTTGTGTATGGCCTTATCGGGCCCCTGCTGGAGGACGACAGAACCGCTTATGTAAAGGCCTTCTACGAAAGGCCCATACGTTCCACCGGGGGGATCTCCGCCTCAGGCGGCGGCCGGGTAACGGAGATACTGGTACGGCCCCTGTTCTCCCTCTTTTACCCGGAGCTTGCCCGGCTTGTTCAGCCCCTGTCGGGGGAATATGCCGGCCGCCGTGATCTGCTGGAACGGCTTCCGTTTTCGGTGGGTTACGGCGTGGAACTGGGCCACCTTATCGACATACTGGAACTTGACGGTATCGAAGCTTTAGCCCAGGTGGATCTGGACATGCGCATACACCGGAACCAGACCACCGAAGCCCTGGGAAAAATGTCCTACGGAATACTCCATACCTTTTTCGCCCGGATGGAACAGTACAAAAAATCAAAACTCCTTACCGGCCTGGGGGACCGCCACATTGCCCTCCGGGCCGAGGATGCAAAGCACCTGGTAACAAAAACCGAGATTTCCGCGGTGGAACGCCCCCCCATGATCGAGATCCCCGAATACCGGGCGAAGTTTCACCGCTAAAGCGGGGGTGGTTCCTGTTCTTTCTTCCCCTCTTGTCCTTTGTGGTTAAAAATTACTTCCGGACCCTGCAACTTTTCTTTCCTTATCCTGTCTAATATTTCTAAGGAGTATTATATGCAGCAGTTAGGAAACGCAGGATGTACAGGGACCAGGCCCTGGGAATTTTTGGATGAATACCGGGGAAAGGCTTTTCAGGGCGAATGGCCCACCCTGCCGGAAATGTACCGGATCAGTGTTTCCCGCTTCGGGCAGCGGCCCTGTTTTACGGTCTACGAGCCCGGCAGGATCAGCCTGAATTATGAAGAATCCCTCAAACGTATCGAGGCGGCGGCCCGCTGGCTCCACGAAAGGGGCATTAGAAAGGACGATACGATTGCCGTAACGGGGAAAAATTCCCCCGAATGGGCCATCGCGTACCTGGGAATACTCTTCGCTGGGGCCACGGTGGTTCCCATCGACTATCAGCTTAAAAACAGCGAAGCGGATCTGCTGATCAAAACCTCAAAGGCGAAGATCCTCTTTGTGGACGAGGAAAAATACGCTTACTATGCGGAGCTCGGGCTGCCCGGGGAACTTGTTTCCCTTAAAAAGGGGATCGGGACCTACGTATACGATTTGGACGGCCCCCCCGCGGAGATTGAGCAGCCCCGGGAAGATGACCTGGCGGCGGTTCTCTTTACCTCCGGTACCATGGGAAAGCCCAAGGGGGTCATGCTGACCCATAAAAACCTGGTCTCCGACTGCTATCTGGCCCAGGGAACTCCCTTTAACGTGTATCCCACCGACGTATTCTACGTACTCCTGCCCCTCCACCATGCCTACGCCATGCAGGCGACCTTCATTGAGCCCCTCTCCCAGGGCGGGGAGGCGGTATTCGGGAAAAAGATGGTTACCCAGGTGATGCTGAAAGAATTGAAACTGGGTAAGATCAACGTACTCCTGGGTGTACCCATGCTTTTCAACAAACTTTTGGCGGGGATACTCCGGGGAGTCCGGGCAAAGGGGGTCTTTGTTTATGGGATCATCACGGTTCTGATGGGGATCTCCGGGTTCATCAAAAAGATCTTCAAGGTGAATCCGGGCAAGAAGTTCTTCCACGCCGTATTGGAACAGGCGTCCCTTTCGACCCTGCGGGTCTGCATCTGCGGCGGCGGCCCCCTGGCGTCCAGCGTGTTCCGAAAGTACAACCAACTGGGCATAGATTTTGTTCAGGGCTACGGCCTTACCGAAACCAGCCCCATCATCAACCTGAACCCCGTGGAGCACTACAAGGAAACCAGCGTAGGCAAGGTGGTGCCCGGCGCGGACATGAAGATCCTCAACCCCGACAAGCGGGGTATCGGGGAGGTGATCATCAAGGGCCCCATGGTGATGAAGGGCTACTTTGAAATGCCGGAGGAAACCGCCGCGTCCTTTACCGAAGAGGGTTATCTCAAAACCGGAGACTTAGGCTACCTGGACGATGAAAACTACCTCTACCTTACCGGCCGGGCCAAGAACATGATCGTTACCGAGGGGGGGAAAAACGTCTACCCCGAGGAAATTGAGAATGAATTCCAGCTTTTCGAGGAAATCGATCAGATACTGGTACGCTCCTTTACCGAAGGGAAAAAAGCCAGGGCCGAACTGATAGAAGCCCTGGTGTATCCCAACCCCGATTTTAAGTGGGCCGAAGGCCCGGTTGATAAGGAAATTATCAAAACCCGGATCAACGCGATAATCGGCGAGGTTAACCAGCGGCTCCTGCCCTACCAGCGCATCGCCAGGACGGTTGTACTGGATGAGCCCATGGAGATGACCACCACCAAGAAAATCAAACGGGATACCCTGTAAGTTTTATCCGGCAGGCGGCGGGGGAAGTTCCCTTCCCCCTTCGCTTTCTACCTCTTCTTCCTCAAAGAGCTCTTCTTGGGCGGACCTTTTCTCAAAAACTTCCTCATGTTCCAGCCGTATGGAGACCATCTTGGTAATCCCCGACTCTTCCATGGTAACCCCCAGGAGGGTCCGCGCGCCGGTAACGGTTTTTTTGTTATGGGTGATTACGATAAACTGGCTTGAGGCGCCGAATTCCCGCAGGAGCTGTACAAAGCGGACCACGTTGTTTTCATCCAGGGCCGCGTCAATTTCGTCCAGCAGGCAGAAAGGCGAGGGTTTTACAATGTAGGTGGCAAAGAGCAGGGCCACGGCGGTCATGGATTTTTCACCCCCCGAAAGCAGGGTGATGTTTTCGAGCTTTTTCCCCGGAGGCTGGGCGAAGATATCAATCCCCGATTCCAGGACATGATCGGGATCGGTCAGGTGCAGTTCCGCCCGGCCGCCGCCGAAAAGACGGCGGAACATATTGTGGAAATTCTTCTTTATCTTATTGTAGGAGGCGAGGAACAGTTCCGAGGACTCCTCCCGTATTTCCGCGGTCATGCTCTTCAGGTCCGAACGGGCCTTTTCCAGGTCCGCAAGCTGGCCGGAAAGAAATTCAAAGCGTTCCCTGGTTTCGGAAAATTCCTCCGGGGCCATGAGGTTTACCGAACCCAGGCCCTTGAGGTTCCCCCTGGCCCCGGAAAGCTTTTCCCGCAGGTCTGCGGGGGAGGCGGAGATGGTGAAGATACGCTCCTCGAATTCCAGGAGCTCCCGGGAGTGGGTTTCCCTAAAATTGTCCTGGATGTTTTTTATTTCCGTTTCGATCTGAACCAGATCTCGGTGTATCTTTTCCAGAGATTCCTGAACCTTTGCCATATCGGCGCTGCGCTTTTTAAGGCTTTCCTGCTTGCCTGCGGCGTCGCCGTTTTTAGCCCTGATGTCCTTTTCAAGCTTTTCAAGTTCCCCGGCAAGTTCCAGGCCCCGTTTTTCAAGGCCCCTTACGGCCCTCTCCGTGTCGGCGATCTGTCCTGAAAGTTCCTCAAGATGCAGGCGGTCCTGGGCAAGCTCATCCTGTATCTGTCTGCGGAGCAGTTCCTGGCCGGTAAGCTCCCGCCTGAGCAGCCGGGCCTGTTCTTCCGCCGCCTTGGCCTGGGTATCCATCCGGGCCCGGCTTACCCGCAGTTCTTCCAGGGTGGTACGGTACTGGTCGATTTTAAGGGACAGTTCCCCGTTGTCCCGGCGCAGGCCGGCAATCTCTTCCCGCAGGGAAACAAGTTCCGCCGCGGCGGCCCTTATCTTTGCGTCCAATTCCCACTTCCGGGTAATAATGCCCTGGGGGGCGACGAATTCGTCGATAAACGCCGGGGCGCTCTTCCGGTACCGTTCAAAGAGGAGCAGGGCTTCGCCTGAAAGGGCGGCGGCCCGGGCCAGGGCCCCCGGAGGCGCTCCCGAGGCGGTCCCCTCCGCGCCGAGGGTCTCCGTCAGCAGGGCCTGTAATTCGTTCAAGAGCCCCGCCATGGCGGCCTCGTTGTTCTGCCTGTCCTGGGCGGAATAGCCCGCCTCTTTGAGGCCCGCGTCCAGGGCGGCCACAATGTCGTCGGTGATCACCGCCAGGTCCTTTTCCAGATCCGAGCGTCCCGCCTCGACCCGTTTTATTCCCCCCTCTTTTTCCCGCACAAGCCTGTCGTTTTCCACTATCCGCGCCGAGGCAAGCCGTATGCTCTCCTCAAAGGAGGCGATATTTGCCTCTATGCCGGCCACCTGCTTGAGGAGTTCCTTAACCACATTGTCCTGTTCTCCGGCGTCGGCGGAAAGTTCCTGTATTTTAAGCCCCACTCCCCGCTCACGGTCCTCGTTCCGGGCGATCTTTATGCTGATCTGGCCGTGCTGGCCCGAGAGGAGCCGTCCCTCTTTTTCGCGGGCGTTCTTTTCCACCGAAAGGCCGTAACTGTTTTTCTGGTACTCCACGAGCTTTTCTTCCAGGGAATTGACGGTGTCGAGATTTTCTTCCAGGGACCGGGAAAGGGCGTCAATTTCCGAGCGCAGGGCGTCCCTGGAGGCGGTACGTTTTTTTAGGTCCTCCCCCCTGCCGTCCCTGTCATAGCGGAACTGCTTAAGTTTAAGGAGCTGGATATCCAGTTCCAGCCGGAAAATCTCCTCCCGCAGGGTCCGGTACTTGAGGGTTTTTTCCGACTGGTGCTTCAGGCTGTCGTAGGAACGCTTTACCTCCCCCAGTATGCCGCCGATCTGGCGCATATTCTCTTCGGTCTTTTCCAGCTTCCGCTCCGCCTCGGCGGTACGGACCTTATAACGGGTAATCCCCGCCGCTTCCTCGAAGAGATAACGCCTTTCCTCGGGCTTGCTGGAAAGGATCTGGTCGATCTTCCCCTGTTCCATCACCGAATAGGCGGCCTTCCCCACCCCGGTATCCCAGAACAGTTCCCGCACTTCCTTAAGCCGTACCAGACTCCCGTTGATGAAGTATTCGCTTTCCCCCGAACGGTAGAGCCGCCGCCTGATCTCCACTTCGCTCATAGCCAGGGGAAGAAGCCCCTCTTCGTTGGACAGGGTCAGGGTTACCTCCGCCACATTGAGGGGCTTGCGGTTCTCCGTACCGTTGAAGATCACGTCCTCCATTTTTTCCGCCCGCAGGGTCTTGGCGGCCTGTTCGCCCAGAACCCACTTAACCGCGTCGACCACATTGGACTTGCCGCAGCCGTTGGGCCCCAAAAGGGCGGTAATACCATCGGCAAATTCTACCGTGGTACGGTCAGCGAAGGACTTAAAACCGAAAATATCCAGACGTTTCAGGAACATGAGTTTTTCCAGTGTATCACAAAGGAGAAGGCCGCGGAAAGAGGAGGATAGCATGCATCACAAAACCCATAAAGCTTTGGGTGATTAAAATACCGTTGATAAAAAAGCCCCTTTGGGGGCTTTTATCAAGGTGCCGGACGGAATCGAACCGTCGCATAAAGGTTTTGCAGTCCGAGTTTTTATGGCACCAGTACGTGTCAGGCGTAGTCAACCCCTATAAATACACTACAACAATATGGAAGAAACATCAAGTAAAAAATCTCCTGAAACGTCCTGACATTTCCTGAAAAATCGATTTTGGCTACTGTACCGAGGCTACTGTTAGACCTTCCAGGCCCGGACTACCTTTTCCCAATGCCCCGAAAACGGTTCTTTCCGGTAAAGGGTAACGTAAACAGGCATAAGGAAACCCTTGATAGCTGCCATAACAGCCGGGAAGTCCTTATCCAAGACAACA
Organism: Treponema sp.; assembly: GCA_031273835.1. GTDB lineage: Bacteria > Spirochaetota > Spirochaetia > Treponematales > Breznakiellaceae > JAISRD01. The sequence continues at coordinate 24,772 of JAISRD010000088.1, forward strand.
CCTAATCTTCGCTGAAAAGCCTTCCATTGGGTCTGCTTGTCAGGCAACACGGGAAAGGTATCTTTGAATATGGTAGGTACTTCCGGCATCTCAGTTTTCCGGCGTTCAAAAGTTTGGGCGATGGCTTCATACAACGTGGAACCTTCAAAATCGAAGGCGCTGCAAAGTTCGTAGATGTCATAAAAGTCTTTCAT
>JAISRD010000099.1 GCA_031273835.1 Treponema sp.
CGGCCTGCGCCGCCAGTGCCTGGAACCGGGAAAGCTTCGCTATCCACCGGGAACTTGCCGCCGCCGCGGAACGGGACGGCGGGCCCCCCATCAGGCTGTGCTTTGCCGTCCATCCCCAGTTGCCGGCGGAGGACCCCGGGGCCGTGGAGGACGCCCTCCTGGCCATGGAAACGGAGGCGGAGGGACTTGCAGCGGTGGGGGAGACCGGTTTTGATCTGTACGACCGCCGTTACCGGGAAACCGAGGCCCCGCAGGACAAACTTTTCGCCCTTCACCTGGACTTCGCCCTGCGCCGCGGCCTTCCCCTGGTACTCCACGTAAGGCGAGCGCTGCATAAAATTTTCCCCCATACCGGGGACTTAAGGCGCCTTCCCGCGGTGCTGTTCCATTCCTGGCCCGGCAGCCCCGAAGATGGCCTCTCCCTGCTCCGCCGGGGGATAAACGCCTACTTTTCCTTCGGTACGGCCCTTTTGCTGAACCACAAAAACGCCCTGCGGTCCTGCGCTTCCCTTCCGGTGGATCGCCTCCTCCTGGAAACCGACGCGCCCTACCAGCCCTTAAGGGGGGCGGAATTTTCCCGCTGGGCCGATTTGCCCGCCCTCCTTAAGGCCGCCGCGTCCTTACGGCGGGAAGCGGGAAAACCCGGCGGAAACCCGGCGGAATTGGAGCGGATCATCGACGGCAATTTTTTCCGGGTCTTCATATGATCCGCCCCCTCCCGTACACCCGCCGGGGCCCGTAGGCCCTGGGGCCCGCTGGTTACCCCGCAGGCTCCTAGGGGGTATCGATTTCTTCGGTTTCGCCCAGATAGGGCCGGCCCGAGGCGGCGCTGATCAAAAAGGTGGAAACATTGTGGAACAGCGCGGAGGTCCCCGGGCTGATGATCCCCGCCAGGGAAAGGGCCAGGAGGGCGCTGTTGGTGAGGAGTATCTTCCGGTAGTTGCCTGAGATCCGGGAGATGAGTCCCCTGCCTATTTGTATGATACGGCAGAGGCCCCGGAGATCCGATGAGAGTAATACCAGGTCCGCCACTTCATGGGCAAGATCGCAGCCGCTTTCCATGGCCACGCCCGCGTCCGCCGCTGCCAGGGCGGGGGCGTCGTTTATCCCGTCCCCCGCCATGATCACGGTATGCCCTGAGGCCTTATAGCGCCGGACAAGGACGCTTTTTTCCTGGGGTAAAACCCCGGCGTAATATTCGGTAAGTCCTAATTTTCCCGCCGTGTTCCGGGCCGCCTCATCGTTATCCCCGGTGATCATCACGATACGGGAAATACCCAGGGCCTTTAATTCGGCGATAACCGGGGCGGCGTCCCTCCGGGGAGGATCGGTAAAACAGATGATTCCCAGGAGCCTGCCCTCCTGGGCCAGGTATATGGCGGAATAACCCGCCGTCTCCCTTTTGATAAGGTCCCTTTCTTTTTCGGTTAAATTTGTTTTTTCATCCTCAAAGACAAAGTGGTAGCTTCCCAGCGCCACACGGGCTTTGGCATAATAGGCCGCCACCCCGTGGGCCACCACGTATTCCAGTTCGCTGTGCTCTTCCCGGTGCTTAAGATCCTCCCTTTCCGCCTGCCTCACCACCGCGGCAGCCACGCTGTGGGGAAAATGTTCCTCCAGGCAGGCGGCCATACTTAACACCTGGTCCCGGCTTTTACCGCCTGCGGGGATCACCTTGGCAATCACCGGCTTCGCCTCGGTCAAGGTTCCGGTCTTGTCAAAGATAACCGTATCCGCCAGGGCGGCGGCTTCCAGGAATTTACCCCCCTTTACAAAGACCCGCCGCTGGGCCGCTTCCCGCATGGCGGATAATACGGCGATGGGTATGGCCAGCTTGATGGCGCAGGAATAGTCCACCATCAAAAAGGCCATGGCCTTGGTAACGCTGCCTGAAAGGACAAAGGTAAGGGCCGCCCCGGCAAAACTAAAGGGGACTATGGAATCGGCGAGTTTTTCCGCCCTGTCCTGTATCCGGGCCTTAAGGCCCTCGGACTCGTCTATGATGGTGATGATCTTTCTTATCCGGGTTTCGTCGGCCCTGCTGGTAACGGTGATGGTAAGCTCCCCTTCTTCCACCACGGTCCCCGCATACACCGCGTTTCCCCGGCGTTTCAGCACCGGGAGGCTTTCCCCCGTAAGGGAGGCCTGGCATACCATCCCCTCTCCCCGGTACACCTCCCCGTCCAGGGGGATCATGGCGCCGCTGCGGACCACGATGAGGTCCCCCGGATTTATCCCCGTAACGGGGACGGAAAACTCCCCCTGATCCGTTTTTTTCCAGGCCGAATCAATGTTCAGCGAGAAGGAATCCGCCAGAGCCGCCCGGGATTTCTTATGGGTATACTCCTCCAGGACTTCCCCCAGGGAAAGCATAAACATGATGGACCCCGCGGTATCCCCCTGTCCCCGGGCGAGGGATACGGAAACCGCCGCGGCGTCCAGGACATCCACGTTGAGGGCCCCCCGGGCCAGGGACCCAAGGCCCTTGCCGATAAAACCCAAAGCCTGCCCCCAGGTATAGGCCATGCGCAGAGACGGGGGAAGAAAGTACCGGGTCAGAAAACGGCGGCCCATGATCCCCAGGAGTTTATCCTGAAACTCCCCTTCCGCGGTATGAGAAAGGGCTGTCCCGGACAGGGTTGCCGGATCAAGCTTTTCAAGCCCCTCCAGCACGGACCGCCTCCGGGAGGGCTCCAGGGTAAAGACGATGGTTCCGGTTATGGAGGAGGCCCGGGCGCTTTTTACCCC
>JAISRD010000135.1 GCA_031273835.1 Treponema sp.
TGAAGGTTCAGGAGATCAACGAACTTATCAGGCGGGACATTTCCGAGGACGCCTATGCCGTCATGGAACAGGACCCCCATCCCTATACGGGCCGGAACCTGGCGGAAGATCTTGAGACGGCCCTCTATCTGTGTCCCGTCTGTGTACAAACGGGGACCCTTTCGTCAAAGGGAAATACGCTGTACTGTACCTGCGGGTTTCGTACCGAATATGATCAATACGGGGCTTTTCACGGAACGGTCCCCGAGGGCAGGCGGCCCGCCGCGGACCCCTTCGCCACGGTGCGGGACTGGTGGCTCTGGCAAGAGGCGGCCATGGAAGGCATTGCCCTTTCCGCCGGGGACGGCCCTGTCTGTTCCGACGAGGATCAGGAACTGTACGAAATCCGGTCCGCCTCCCGGGCCGAACTTGCCGCCCGGGGCAGGCTGACCCTCGGAACAGGGGGATTGTGCTGCGGGCCGGTACGCTTTTCCCTGCGGGACATCGGGGAACTTGCCATTACCGGACAGCGTACCATTACCTTTGCCGCGGGAAAAAAACAGTACGAGCTGAAAAGCCGCTTTCCCCGGAGCGCCGCGAAATACAAACGGGTATTCGAGGTTTTGACAAAAAAAATCCCCTCCGCGGAGACTTCCGCGGGGGCTCAACGGGAGGACTGAAGAATGGATTTTTCCGCCGCCAATACGGAGCTCTGGAATACCATCATCCAGGCGGGAATGATAGCCGGGATACTGCTTATTGCCAATGTACTGCGGCGCAAGATCGGCCTTGTCAGAAAAAGCCTCATGCCCACCTCGGTACTGGGGGGTTTTCTGCTGCTCCTTATCAGGGTCTCAAGGCTGGTCCCCGTAAGCATCCCCTTTCTGGAAATGGTTACCTACCACGGGATTGCACTGGGCTTCATCGCCCTGTCCCTTCGTACCCTTTCCCGGAAGGACCCCGCTTCCATGGACGGTCCTAAAAGCGGCGCCCTCATTGTCAGCTGCTATGTGATTCAGGGCATTACCGGCCTTGTCATCACCCTGGCCCTGTCCTATACCCTTATGCCCGATTTGTTTAAGGCCGCGGGGGTTTTGCTGCCCATGGGATACGGACAGGGGCCGGGGCAGGCGAACAATATCGGTACGGTATACGAAAACTTGGGTTTTGCCGGGGGCCGCAGCTTTGCCCTTTCCATAGCCGCCGCGGGATTTCTGTCGGCCTGCGTAGCCGGTATCATTTATCTCAATATCCTTAACCGCGGGGGCATGGCGCCGAAAAACCGGACCGGGGAAATAGCCGGATCGGTAACGGTTGATACCTTTCAGGACCAGGGTGAAATACCGGTATCGGAAAGCATCGATAAGCTGAGCATACAGGCCGCGCTGGTTCTCCTCACCTACCTGGCCGCCTATCTGGTAACCCGCTTCCTCAATTTTTCCGCGGGTTTCTTAGGGGAGGGGGCCGCGAAGATGACAGGCTCCCTGTTGTGGGGTTTTAATTTTTTGGTCGGCGCCATCCTCGCCGTGATCCTCCGGAATATTTTCGGCGGCCTTAGGCGTTCCGGCCTGATGACACGGCAGTATACGAATAACTATCTTTTAAGCCGCATTTCCGGCCTTGCCTTTGACCTTATGATCATCTGCGGCATCGCCGCCATCGAAATATCCGATTTACGGGGCCTCTGGCTTCCCTTTATACTGCTGTCTTTGGCGGGGGCTGTGGTTACCCTCTTTTATCTGCGGTGGATCTGCAAAAAGATATACCCCGCCTATTACCTCGAGGGGCTGCTGAGTATGTACGGCATGATGACGGGTACTATTTCCAGCGGCATCATCCTGCTCCGCGAACTGGACCCGGACTACCGCACCCCCGCGGCGGACAATCTTGTCGCCGGCAGCGCCTTCGCGGTTCCCTTCGGTATCCCCATACTGGCCCTTATCGGCATTGCCCCCAAAAGTCCCGCCATGACCTTTTTTGTCCTCGCCGGGCTTGGTATCTATATGGTCTTTCTTCTGGTCTTCCTGGTTAAGCGCGGAAAGCCGGAAAGTTCCGTCATACCTTGAAACAGCGGACCAGATGGCCCGGAGCGGCCTCGACGGTTTCGGGCCTTGCCCCGCGGCAGAGCTCCGCCGCCAGGGGGCAGCGGCCGGCAAAGGCGCAGCCCGGCTCTTCGGCCAGGGAGGATTCCACTTCGCCGTCCAGCGCGGGCAGGGGCTTTTGCGGGGGCCCGCCGGAACCGGAGAGGCCCGGAACGGAGGAAAAAAGCAGTTTGGTGTAGGGGTGCAGGGCCTTTTTGTGGAGTTCCGCCGCCGGGGCCTCTTCCATGATTTCCCCCCGGTACATAACGCCGATGCGGTCGCAGAAATAGGAGGCCACCTTGAGATCGTGGGCGATGAAGAGAAATGAAAGCCTGTGCCGCGAACGGAGATCCAGGAGGAGCTTGAGGATCTGCCCCTGGATGGAAACGTCCAGGGCCGAGACAACCTCGTCGCAGATCAGCAGTTCCGGCTCCATAAGGAGGCCCCGGGCGATGGAGATGCGCTGCCGCTGGCCCCCGGAAAATTCCGCGGGCCGCCGTTCCAGATCGGAGGCCGAAAGGCCCACCTCGGAAAGGATCGCCGCCGCCGCTTCACGGGCTTCCTTGTGCCCCTTCCAACGGGAAGAGCGCCGCATCCCCGAACTCAGCACCTTGTAAACGCTCATCCTGGGGTTAAGGGAACGGGCGGGGTCCTGGAACACGTACTTTACCTTTTCCCGGTAAAGGGCCAGTTCCCTTACTTTAAGAGCCCCCACATCGGTATCGTCCCGGTACAGTATCTTACCGCCGTCGCTTTCGTACATCCGCACCAGAAGCCGGGCCGTGGTGGTCTTGCCGCAGCCCGATTCCCCCACGAGGCCGTAGCTTTCGTTTTCGGCTATGGTAAAGGATACGCCGTTCACCGCGTAGACAAAACGGCCAAAGGGGGCAAAGAAGCCCGCTTCCAGATTAAAGCGCTTCCGCAGATCCTTGACGGCGATGAGGGCCACAGAAAACCACCTCCGAATATTTTTGTAAGAACAAGCGTCTTTAGTATTATTGAAAACCCCGTATTACACAAGGGGAAAAGGAATATTTTACCACGAATACACGAAAGACACTAAAAAAGAGGCCCAAAACTTTTCTTTTCGCCGGTTTTTGTGTGACTTTTTGGGGAATCCATGCGGTGATTATGAAGCTATGATGAATACGAGGACACTGTCAAACTTTCTTGAAATTTCCTGGATAAAAACCATTACTTGGCACGGTTCTGCCGCACGTTCTCCGGCATGGAAGCCTCCAAATGTTCCCCATCCGCTCCCTTCCCCCGGACGGCCCCGGTCATCTATACCGAGAACCGCCTTAAACTCCGTAAGGGAGATTAAAACATACGGTTTTTCCTTGTTTATACCAGCAAAGGTAGAACGGAAAAATCAGGAACGGTAGGTATAAATTGTCATGTTTTTATCTTTTTTGTGGGGAAAGCCACACTCCCTATTCCTCATTCGTCCTTTGTCTGGCGCTGGATCTGTCCGTGAGGTCCTCGTTTTCGATATACCGGATTGCCCTTTGATAATCAGTATCATTCATCGCGCCCAGAATACGCGCCGTATATCTGCCGCCCTGGTTCGTAACCTTCCGGGCCAGCTCCCGCTTCTTAAGCTCCCCGCAAACAAAGCCTGCCTCAGCCGTTGTTTGGATTTACTTAACCGCATCCATTACCGAAAAGGTAATGATCTCTCCTTCCGCTGTAGGCTTGCCATTCTTCAGCCAGTTATAGGCTATGGCAATAGCCGCCGCCTTGGTCTCTTGTCTTGTAGAGATGGCCGGGTCGTAATGTCCCAATGAGTTCTTGAATTTAACATAGTAAAATTCCCGCCCCGTCCGCTTGAATACGCAAAACGGTAAATGTTCCATTTCTAAGCCTCCGTTCAGGATATGGCATGGGGAGTGGTTGGGTGCCACTTTAGGTGCCACTTTTTCGTTACT
>JAISRD010000193.1 GCA_031273835.1 Treponema sp.
TCGGCGGCGGTATAAGCCGGGGCCGTAATAAGGGCCCCGGCCTTGACCCGGAACCCGGGGGCGGCGGCCCTGCCGTCCACCAGAATAAGCCCCTTCCGAAGAAGGGCGTGCAGCGCCGAGAGGGGAAGGTCCGGCAGGGCTTTGCGGAGTATGCGGTCCAGGCGGCGGCCCGAATCATCCGCGGCGGCGCGAAGGATCATGGTTTATTGTATCACATCCGGCCTCGTCCAAACAGGGATACTCCTGAAAGCTTGACATGAGCCCCGCTCCTGTATGATGGTATAGAAATGGGCCTGGTATTTTATCCGCGTTCCGCAGCGGTTCGGGATTTTTTTGAGAATCCCATCTTTTTATCCGCCCTGTGGAGCTGGTTTTTTGCCCAACTGGTCAAAACGCTTATCTTTCTGCTCCGGTCAAGAAAAAAAAGCCTCCGGGATACCTTTGAAACCCTGATGTGGAGGACCGGCGGTATGCCTTCCAGCCACTCGGCCCTTGTTTCTTCCATGGCAGCGGCGGTGGCCTTCTACGAGGGAATAGACACCAACCTCTTTGCCGTTACCCTGATGCTGGCGCTGATTATCATCCGGGATTCCCTGGGGGTGCGCCGTTCTTCGGGAATTCAGTCCCGGATGATCAACCTCCTGGGCCGCCAGGTGGCGGAAAAGTTAAAAACCGACTACCGTCCCATCAAGGAAATTAACGGACATACCCCCCTGGAAGTGGCAGTGGGAGTGCTGCTGGGGATCTTCATCGCCGCGGCCTATCGTTTTCTATAAGACCCATGAGTTCCCCCGGATCTTTCTTTGCCGCCCTGCTGCCCGCCCTTGGTTTCGGCTTTTTTTGTTCCCTGCTGACCTTCCGTTGCGCCGCGCCGGGTCCCGGCGGGGAGGGCGGGGAGGGCTGGGCCGTGCTCCGCTGTCCGGCGGAAATTCCCGACCGGGAAATCGGGGAAAAACTCAGGTTCCAGGGCATAACCTATGTTTCGGAATCAACCCAGCATGTGTTTTTGAATGATTTTGGGGAAATTCTCGAACTTCCCTTGGACCGTTACCGGGACAGGGTGGAGCCCTTTGATCCCCGGGACGACGGCTATGCCGAAAAGCTAAGAGCCTTTTTTATCAGGGAGGGGGAGCGTTATTTTTTCCTGGAAGGGAGGGGCGGAAGGACGGCGCTGGAAAAGAAGCTCCTTCCGGCCCTGGGAAGCCGGGAAGAGGGCCGCTGGGTCCTGGACTATCCCCCTTCACGTTTTCCCTGGCCGGCCCTCGTTTCCTTCGCCGCCGCCGCCCTGGTTTTTGTGATCCTTGCCTGTCTGCATAGGCCCCCCGGGGAGGCCTTTGCCGTCCTCTGCGCGGTCCCGGTCCTCCTCCCCCTGGCTTTGAGCGGCCCCCAGGGCCTTGGCCCGGCGGGAATTTTGGCTTCCCTGTTTTTTATCACCAGGGAAGCTTTAATCGAGTGGTTCTGCGGCATGGGGAAGCACAGGGGGATTTTTTTAAGGAGGAAAACAGGGGAGATCCTTGGGGAATGGCTTTTTCTCTACCGTTCCGCTGCGGCGGCGGTTTTTTTTCTCCTTATTCCTTACGGTTTTCTCTGTTTTTCCGGGGGGATACCCCTGGGATTGGCCCTTGTTCCCGCCTATGGGGCGGCGCTGGTCCTGGGCCGCCGGGCGGCGGCCGGGGGGGAAATCAGGGCCTTTTACCCCCTGCCGCTTAAGCCCCCGCCGCTTAAGGAGCTTCCGGCCTCCGCCGCCGGCGCTTTCCGGCTGGGGGGCCCGGCGGGGGTCCTCTCGGTTTTTACCCTGGCTCAGCTGCTTGCCTTCGCCGCCGCGGAGGAACCGGCGCCGCGGCCCTTCGCCGCCTTTCCGGGTCCTGAGGAATACGCCCGGCACGCCGCCTTTCAGAGCGGCTTTTCCTTCAGGCCCCTGCATAGGGGCGGCGGCGTTTACGGAACTTATTCCACCGGTTCCGACGGCCTGATTACGGGTTTTACCGAATTTATTCCCCCGGAACCCGAAATTCCCCCTTATCCGCCCTTTACCGGAACGGAAAAAGACACGCCGCCGGAGGGCCGGAAAATCCCCCCCGTCTTCACGGCCCTCCTTGCTCTCTTTTTTATGGTCCTGCAAACTCCGCGGGCCCGCCTCCCTGCGGGGCCCCAGCGGAGGGGTGGAGGCCCGCCGGGGATAGCAAAAAGAAAAAAATCCTGCTATAAAGTGAATGGCCCATGAAGACGGTTTACTTATTTCACCGGGGCGGTATCCGGTATACGGATTCAACCGTGCCTCCCCGCAATTCCAGCGCGGCGGCTTTTCTCCCCGGCCTGTCGGTGATTCCCCTGGTTCAGCATATCGGGAACCGGGCCAATCCGGTGGTTGCCGTGGGGGACCGGGTAAGCGAGGGTATGCTCATAGGCCGGGGACAGGGCATGGGTTCCGCGAACATCCACGCCACCGTGCCGGGCAGGGTGGTGCGTACCGTCTCCTGGAAGATGGCCGGGGGGCTCACCAACGACGCCCTGGTTATCAAGATGGAAGGGGGCTTTGAAAAGCTGGGAAAAACCGAGGAAATTTTTCCCTGGCAGGGCCTTTCGTCCTTTGAACTCCAGCGGATCATCGCCGAATTCGGCATTGTGGAAATGGAGGGTTCCGGCAGGCCCGTTTCGGATATGCTCTACGCCCTCAATTCCGCCAAGGACTCGGTTACCCTGGTGGTCCGCTGTGTTTTTGACGATCCCTGGCTTGCCGCCGATTACGTGCTCTGCAAAGAACGGAGCGCCGCCGTGGCCGAGGGGATACGCATAGCCGCCAGGGCGGGCAGGATGAGCCGTATTATTATTGTCCTGTCCTGGCGGGAAAAAGAACTGGGGACCATGCTGACGGCGGCCCTGGGAAATTCCGAATTTCCCGTTGATCTGGTATTGACCGGGGCCCGTTATCCCCAGCGGAACAGGCGGGAACTTGAACTGGTGCTCCGGCGCTTTGCCAAAAAAGAGGGGGTCAAGCTGGGGTCCCTCCTTGCCCTGGGGCCCGCAACCCTGGCGGCGATCCATGACGCGGTAAAATTACGGAAACCCATACTTGACCGTTATGTGGCCGTGGGCGGTTCGGCAATTAAAAAACCGCAGGTGATGAAGGTAAGGATAGGGACCAGGATCGGGGAGATCTTTGAAGAATGCGGGGGCTTTGTCGATAAGCCCCGGCGTATCGGTTCCGGTTCTCCCCTTTTAGGCCGGACGGTGGTTGATTTGGACGAACCGGTGATCAAAACGAGCTTCGCGATTTTCGCGGCCCTTTCGGGGCAGATCGGAAGTTCCGGGCAGAGCAAATGTATAGGCTGCGGGGAATGCAGGGCCGTATGCCCCGTGGGGCTGGACCCGGAGCTGCTCTACAAATGCCGGAATGGCCTGGATAACAGGGAATTTAAACCGGGACGGGCGGCGGAGTGCCACGGTTGCGGCTGCTGCGAGCTGGTCTGTCCCAGCGCCCTGCCCCTGAGTACCAGTATTATCCGTTCGGCCTTAAGGGGGAACTAGGGTGGATTTTTCCCTTTCTCAAAAACCCCAGATCAATCTTGCCTGTTCCACCCGGGACAGGATGTGGCTTGTCGCCGCCTGCGCCTTCCTTGCGGTCCTTCAATCTTCCCTGGACGATTCTTTCCTGTCCCTGCGGGTTGCCCTGGCCGCCCTGGGGGGGACCCTCCTGACGGAACTGCTCTTCAACTTAAGGGACAGGCGCTTTACCCTTAAGGACGGAAGCGCCGCCGCGTCGGCCCTGGTGCTGGCCCTGTTCCTCCCCAACCAGATCAACCCCCTGTTCGCCTTCTGCGGCGGCGTTTTTGCCATGGCGGTGGTAAAGCACAGCTTCGGCGGCCTGGGTTCCAACTGGGTGAATCCCGCCGCCTCGGGCTGGCTTTTTATACGTTTCACCTGGCCCGATGCGTTTAACCGCTGCCTTGAAAATTCCCACCTGGTACGGCTTGCCGCCGCCCTGGAAAGCGGCCTGCGGAATTCCCAGGGTTCTCCCCTGGGGATGCTGAAGATCAACGGCTGGCAGGGCGGCGACGTCGATACTTTACTCGACTCGTTCCTTAACAATACGGTTTTTTCCTTTACGGGGGTTACGCTTCCCGGCGGGTACCTTAGTTTCTTTGCCTATCCCGGTCCGGGGATCATCGCCGACAGGGGGCTGCTGTTCCTTATTTTGGGAACCATAACGCTTGCCGCCTTCAGGACCTTCCGCCTTTGGCTCCCCCTATTGTTCCTCTGCTTCTATTCTTTTTTGGTAAGGATCTTCGGCGCCCTTCCCTTTGGGGGGACCCTGGGAAACGGGGATATGCTCTTCGGGATCTTTTCCGGGGGAATAATCGCCGCCGCCTTTATGCTGATCGCCGAACCCGCCACGGGTCCTAAGTCCTCGCCGGGCCAGGCGATCTATATTTTTCTCGCCGCCTGCTTTGCCTTCCTGTTCCGTTTTCCGGGGCATGAACCCTACGGCGCGGCCGCCGCGGTTTTGCTGGGGAATTCCCTGGTTCCCCTGATCCGCCGGGGGGAAAACAAATTCTTTTACGAAAAACGGAGACAGCCGTGAAGGGACCTGAAAAATTTTGGGGCTTCCCCCTTGAACGGCGGCCCCTGCTTTTAAGCGTTGTATGGATAGGGGCCGTACTTCTGTTCGGCGGCCTGCTGTGGTTTTTTACCCAGCCGCTGCGCACCCAGGTTTTGATCGAAAAGATCAACAGGGAGCTGGCGGATCAGGGCGAAACCCGCCGTATCACCGGGGTACTCCCCGGGGGAAGGGCCTCCGGTTTCGGGACCTGGTATTCCCTGGACGGCGTTTCCGGTTCCGGCAGGGCCCTTGTGTTTACCCTGCTGCGGGGAAGTTCCGCCGCCGCCTGCGCCGCCCTGGTGGACCCGGAAGGCGCGGTGGAGGCCCTTCTGCCCCTCAGCGAAAACGCCTCCCGGATACTGGAGGGCCTGCCTGAGCCGGTGTACCGTTTTTACGAGGGCCGTATTGAAAAAGCCGCCCGCCGGCCGGGAGCCTCACGGTGAATCCCCAGATGAAGTCCCATCCGTTCTGGGGGGTCCACGCTCCCCTTTCCTCCCTGAGCGGCGCGGGGCTCTTGATCATCGCTTCGGACCGCGTTATTTCGGCCCTGATCTGCGCCCTTGCCCTTATCTGGATAGGGGGCGTTACCATGCTGGCCGCGGGCCTGGGGAGAAGATGTTTTCCGGATTCCGCCCCTTCCGTCCGGGGCGGCCCCCCGCCGGAAGGGTCCGGCGCTTTCGGGGCGGACGCCGTTTTGGTTTTTCTTTCCGCCCTGGCGGCGGGCATCTTCTATCTGGCCCTTTCTTTAACGGAGCCCATACTTGCCCTGGAAAGCGGTCTCTTTATTCTGTTAAGCTCCGTTTTTGTCATCGGTTCGGGACTGTACCGCAGGGTTAAGACATACGATACCGCCGAGATGCTTTTCAAGGCCGTGTCGGAGGCATTTGTGCTGGGGGTCCTTATTATCGGCTTTGCCCTGATTCGGGAACCCCTGGGCCGTGGAACCCTTTCCCTGCCCGTCATAGGAACGATCCGTTTTATGAAAGAAGGGCCCCTGCGCATACTCCAGGTTTCGCCGGGGGCGCTGATCCTCTTCGGTTACGGCGCGGCGGTGTTCCGGTATTTCAGGAACCGGAACACCAATTCGGAGGACGATTGATGTCCGCCTTTGCGCTGGTTCTCTTTTCGGCCCTTGCTCTGAATCTGCTCCTCACCTTTGCCCTGGGTCTCCAGGAACTTGTTTCCCGCGAACGGGAGCCCGCCTTTCATACCTATTATCCCTGGCCGCTGCTTTTTGCCGTAACCCTTCTGCTCTGGGTGATCCTTGAACGTATCCTCGCGCCCCTGGCAGGCGGCATGTTTTACCTTGTCCTGTATCCCCTCGCGGTGCTGGGAAGTTTCGGCGCCGAAAGGCTGCTTTTCAGGCTTTTCCCGAAGCTGGGGAAAAACCCCGTTATATTCAGGATAGGTTCAAGTTATAACGGCCTGTCCCTTGCGGCCCTTGTTTTAACCGATATTTTAGCCCTGAGCTTTGCCGACGCCCTCCTCCTTGCCTTTGCCTTTTCCGGGGGAGGGCTTCTGGCCTTCCTTATCATCAAGGAAATTCAAAAAAGGTCCTTTTATGAGACCCTTCCCGCCGGTCTGCGGGGCAGACCCATGCTGCTCCTGGCCCTGGGGCTGCTGTCGCTGATCTTTTCCGCCGCGGCGGTTTTTTTCCTCCGGGTCCTCCTTTAAAAAGCGCTTTTCAGAATATAAAAAGTAGCGTACACTGTTATACATATAACAATGGCAAAAAAGATAAGTCTGATTGTGGGGGCCCGTGAGTATCTGAGCCCCTGCGCCGGCAACGACGAATTTGAGGAACTCTACCGGAACAAGCTTAAACCTTTCATTACCGTCCTTAACAAATTCCCCAAAATGCAGGCCGTTCTTCATTATTCAGGCCCCCTCCTGTCCAGGCTGGAACAGAAAAAGCCCGAATTTCTTTTGCTCATAGGGGATCTTGTGGCCCGCAGGCAGCTTGAAATGCTGGGAGGGGCCTTTTATGAGCCCCCGCTGCCCCTGCTTTCCGTTGCCGACCGTATCGGGCAGATTGAAAAGCTGACAACCTACCTCCGGCAGCAATTCGGGAAAAAGCCCCAGGGCTGCGTGCTGGCCAACGGCGCCTGGGAGCAGTCCCTGGTGGGGGTACTCCGCAGCTGCGGCCTTTTGTATACCTTTCTCAGCGAGATCCAGTGCAGGACCGGGGGCATGGAGGATCTCTACAGCCCGGTATTTACCGAGGATCAGGGCAAGCTTACCATGGTTTTTCCGGTCCTGTCCTTTGGGGAGACCGGAGAGGGGGACCTTGCCCGCTGGGCCCAAAGGGGGGTAACGGTAAGGGGCATCGCGTCGGAATTAAGACGTTACGTGCCGGATAGACGGGAACGGAGCATCGTTACCGTATTTCCCCAATTCCCCGAAAAAGAGGCCGGGGGGGCGATGGAGCTTTTTTGCGAAGAACTGCTCCAGGCCCAGGCGGAGAAGGATTGGGAGCCGGTTCTGGAACTTTCCACGCCGGGCCGGGTTTATCGATCCCTCGGTTCCCTTCCCCGGTTCTACTTCCCCGGTTCCATGGCTAAGGGCCCCGCTGGGGAATTTGCCTATCCCCGGCGTTTTCTTACGGCAGATCCCCGTTCAAACGCCCTCTACGCGAAGATCTGTTTTGTCCATTCCCAGATAAGCCAGTTGAGGGGGGATAAAGCCCGCAAGCGGGTGGCCCAGGAAGAACTGTGGAAGGCCCAGGGGATGCTTTGCCAGAACGGGAACCTGGGCGCGGACCCGGCGGACCTGAACAGGTACGCGTACAAGTCCCTGATCGCGGCGGAAAAGATAATACGGGAAAAGGGCTTTACCCCCTCCCTGCTGGTGCTTGATTTTGATCTCGACGGCGCCAGCGAGTACCTTCTTCAGGACAAGAACCTCAACTGTTATGTAAAAACGGAAGGGGCCGCCCTCTTTGAACTGGATCATATCCCCAAGGGCCGGAACTATCTGGACAGTTCCGGGGAGGGCCGGGCCTTCATGGACTGCCTGCTGCCCGCCGCCTTTATAGGGGCGGAAAACCCCGCCGAACAATTTTCCGCCGGGCGTTTTTGCGGGGGGGAAGAGTATGCGGCCTCCGTGGTGGACAGGCAGAAATCCAGGGCGGTTTTCAGGCTCCCCCCCAAAAAGAACCTTCCCTTCGGCCAGGTGGAAATAGAAAAGATCTACCAGCTTGAAAAGAACCTCTTAACCCTCTGTTATACCCTTACCAACCGGGGGGAAGAACCCCTTGATTGCTGCCTCTGCCCCCGGATGAACTTTTCCCCCGCCGCCGGGGGGGAGCGCTTCTATGCGGTGTTCAGGGCGGACGGGACCGGCCGGGAGCTTCTCGCCGGGGGAAGCTGGACCTCCTTTGCGGCCCCCCCCGCCGTTCACGAAGAAAGCGCCGCCGCGCCTTCCGCCCCGGCGGGGAACGTCCCGGCTTCCCCCGCCGGCCCTCCGGTTCTTGAATTGGCGGATCTGAAAAACGGGGTGGTCCTCAGCATAACTTCGGAGCAGCCCTATGATTTTTTCTTTTACCCCCCTGCCGAAACCTGTCGATCCGTCTCTTTCCTGCCGGCCTTCCGTATCTCCCTTGATCCCGGCGGGGAATGGAAGAACCGCTTTTCCCTTTCAATCGTCTCCGGCAAGCGCCCCGCCTGATAGTAACCACTGACCGCACGGACGGGATCGGAGAATTACTCCGAAATGTCCCTGCGCCTAATTCAGTGGTTAGTATTATTCTTCCGTCCGTGTGTGCGGGTCAAGTTCGGATAATAAGGGGTTTTTTCCATCATCACAATAGAAAAATCCATTTACGGCGGGATTTTTCAAGCTGAAACTTAAGGCCATGGGATTATCCGAATTGGCCGCCCTCTCCCGTTTTTACGGGTCCGGCGAAGAATATGTAATCGCCGGGGGGGGCAATACCAGCTTCAAAGACGACGAATACCTCTATATAAAAGGATCGGGGGTAAGTCTCGCGGTGATTGACGAGGGCGGTTTTGTTAAAATGGACCGGAGCAAACTCGCGGATATCTGGACGAAGGCCTACGGCGGCGGAGACGAGGCGAGGGAAGCCGCGGTTCTTTCCGATATGCTGGCCGCCCGCTGCCCCGGCGAGGAGCATAAGCGGCCCAGCGTGGAAGTCCAGCTCCACGATCTCCTGCCCTTCGCCTATGTGGTACACACCCACCCAGCGCTGGTAAACGGCCTTACCTGTTCCCGGGACGGGGAAGAGGCGGCCCTTAAATTATTCGACGCGGTCTGGATACCCTCGACCAATCCGGGGTATATACTTTCCCTGGCGGTAAAAGACGCCGTTGCCTCCTACCGGGCCGAAAAGGGCCGGGAGGCCCGGATCATTTTTTTACAGAACCACGGCGTATTTGCCGCCGCCGACACCGCCGGGGAAATCAAGCTTATCTACGACAAAATAATGGATACCCTCAAGGGGCGTATAAAACGGAAGGCCGATCTTTCCCCCGCCGCCGTATCCGGGGGAAGCGCGGCGGCGGCCGATCCGGGGGAGGCGGGAGCCCTGCTCTGCGGACTTGCCCGGCAGGCCGGGGAAGCTTCCGGGGTGGATTACCGCTTTGTTTTTCTGCGGAACCCCGAGATTGCGGGGCTCGTTAAGGACAGAGCCGCCTTTTATCCGGTTTCCCGGGCCTATACTCCGGATCAGATTGTTTACGCGGGGAGCGATCCCCTCTTTATCGAAAACATAAACGCCGCGGAAGGGGCCTGGAAAAAACACCTCGAAAGGACGGGCCGTCCGCCTAAGGTCGCCGCCCTGCGGGGCTTGGGGGTATTCGCGCTGGGCCCCTCGGAGAAGACCGCCGCCGACGCGGCGGCCCTCTTTCTTGACACGGTAAAAATCGCGGCGTTTACGGAAAGTTTCGGCGGGCCGCGCTTTATGGAACAGGACAAGGTTGATTTTATCAATAATTGGGAAGCCGAACACTACCGCAGTAAGGTAGCGGCGGGAAAATAGCGGACATAAGGAAGGTAAAATGAAAGCGTATACGGACAAGACGGCGGTGGAAGAATCCTACGGCAGGGCAAAGGAAAGCTACGGTAATTTCGGGGTAAATACCGACGCGGTTATCGGGGCCGCCCTTAGGATACCCCTGTCCATCCATTGCTGGCAGGGGGACGACGTGATTGGCTTTGAAAGCGGCCAAAGTCTGGGGGGCAACGGTATCCTTGCCACCGGCGATTATCCGGGCAGGGCCCGTAACGGCGATGAACTGCGCGCCGACGCGGAATTCGCCTTTTCCCTGATTCCCGGGAAAAAGCGCTTTAACCTCCATTCCCTCTATGCCGAAACGGGCGCTCAAAAGGTTGGCCGGGACGAACTGGGACCGGAACATTTTCAAAAATGGATGGATTGGTCAAAAAAGAAGGAAATACCCCTGGATTATAACCCCTCGTTTTTTTCCCATCCCCTGGCCGGGGATGCTACCCTTTCCAGCGCCGATCCGGCGGTACGCAAATTCTGGATACGCCACGCCATTTCCTCCCGGCGCATCGCCTCGGCCTTTGGGGAAAACCAGGGAACGGCGGCGGTGAACGATTCCTGGGTCCCCGACGGATCGAAGGACCTGCCCGCTGACCGCCTGGCGCCGAGAGAAAGGCTCCGGGACGCCCTGGACGAGGCCCTCGCCGTTCCCCTCCCGGCGGGCACCATCATCGACGCGGTTGAAAGCAAACTGTTCGGCATAGGCAGCGAAGCCTACGTAACGGGTTCTCACGAATTTTACATCGGGTACGCGGTGAAAAAACAGATAAGCCTCTGCCTGGATACGGGGCACTTTCACCCCACCGAAACCATAGGCGATAAAATCTCGGGGCTGCTGCTCTTCATACCCAGGCTCCTCATACATTTCAGCCGGGGCCTGCGCTGGGATTCGGATCATGTAACAATATTTTCCGACGATACCCGCGATGTCTGCCGGGAGCTCGTCCGTACAGGGGCACTCAGCCGGGTGGACATCGCCCTGGATTATTTTGACGCCTCAATAAACCGCATAGCCGCCTGGGCCATCGGAGCGCGGAGCCTGCGCAAGGCCCTTCTGGAAGCGCTGCTTGAACCCCACGGGCTGCTCAAAGAAGCGGAAAACGCGGGACGTTTTCATGAACGGCTTGCCCTGATGGAAGAATTCAAGACCCTTCCCTTTGGAGCGGTATGGGACAAGCTCTGTCTTGATGATTCGGTCCCCCCCGGCGCCGACTGGCTTGCTAAAGTAGACGCCTATGAAAAGGACGTGCTCTCCCGCAGATCCGCGGAATAGCATCATTTTTCCCGGGAGTGCGTCTCCGTATAGAGGCAGGGGGGATTAACGGGTGATATTCCGGTATACGTCTTCCCTGGAATGGAAGCCGTCCCGTATAACCACGTCGATATTGTCCTTAAAAACCGCGGTGGTTTTTTCCAGAAAGGCGGGAATCATCGCCCCGCTGTCGTTATCCACCAGGGTATCGGGGCGTATGCTTTCCTGCCTTGCCACGGCCACGGCCACCCGGGCCGCCCGGACTCCCAGAGCGCCGATGGGCTTGTACACCGTCATAAGCTGGGTCCCCTCAACAATGCGCTGACAGCTGATAAGTTCCGCATCCTGGCCCACTACGGCTACCTTTCCCGCCAGACGGCGTTCGGAAAGCAGCTGTATCGCCGCGTTGGCGATGGCGTCGTTGCCGCAGGCGATGGCGTCAAAATCGGCGCCCTCCCGGAATATGGCGCCGATCTTTTCCAGAGCTTCGTCGGAACTCCATTCCTCAAGCCAGATTTCCCGGCCCAGCCTGATCGCCCCGCTTTGAATAAAGGGATCGATAACCTCGTGAAGCCCCCGGCTTATGTCGGCGCTGTTTACGTCGTGGACCGAGCCGTTTACCACCAGGTACCTGCCCCGGGGAACCGCCCGGATCAGGGCCTGTCCGTAATGACGGCCCACCTCGGCGGAATCGAAGGAAACATAGGCTTCGATGGGTATGCCCTGGATCAGCCGGTCATAGGCGACCACGGGAATGCCCGCCTCCCGCACCTGCCGGATCGCCCCGGTAATGAGTCCCGTATCGTGGGGTACGACCACCAGAATATCGATATTTTGGTTTAACATATAGTTGATCTGGGCTATCTGTTCCTGTATGCCCCCGGCGGAAAGCTGGACTATCACATCGGCCCCCAATTCCTGGGCCGCGCCGGTAAAGACCTTAAGGTCCTTGTTCCACCTTTCGATGATAAAGGTGGCGGTGGCTATGGAAAAGCCGATGGTAAGCCTGTCCTCTTCCCGGCCGCTTCTCTGGGCATCCCTCCGGCCGGAACAGGCCCCGCAGAGCAACGCGGCAAGAAGCAGCGCCGCCGTTAGGGAACGGAACGTCGGTACGGAGGCTTGGGGGGCGGGGCCCCGCTTTGTTTTTTCCGTTGTTGCTCTCATCCTGATCTACGCTTCCCTGAATTCCCTCGGCAGAAAGCCGGTGATCTTCTTAAAGGCCTTGCTAAAGTAGTTGGGGTCCTGGTACCCAACGGCAAAGGCGATTTCCTTTACCGAAACGGACGTATCCTTGAGGAGCCGCTGCGCCTCGCCGATGCGGAGTTCCGTAATATAATCGGTAAAGGTGTTCTTTAAGTATTCCGTAAAGAGGCGGCTTAAATAGACGGACGAAACGGAGGCGTGTTCCGCGGCGTCGCCGAGCTGTATCCCCTCCTTGTAGTGTTCCCTTATAAAGGCCAGGGCCCTTACCAGGGGCTGGGGGTAATTGTCCTCGTGGAACCGGGCCGCCTGCAGAGCCAGCTTGTCAAAGTGCGGTTCCGCCCAAAACTTCCAGGCCCCCAGATCCTCAAGGCCCATGATCTCCGCGGGATTAAACGGGAGGGCGGCCTCGGGATTTGAGCCGTAGGCGCCGGTCAGATCGTCTAAAAGCAGGGTAAAGAGGGAAACCATCTTTGCCTTGGCCATGGTAAAGTCCTTTTGATCCCCTGAGCCGCCTGAAGCGCCGGCAAAGGCGCTTTCCCAGATGACGGTAAAGAGGGACTTTAACTCCTCCGGGGGGGCCGCGCCCATCTTATGTCGCAGGTGGGCTATACGGAGCCGGTCCCGGATGTCCGCGCCGGTACGGCTCCTGCGGGATTCCAGTTCCGTCAGGGCTTCCCCGCAGGAACGGTACAGTTCCGGGCCGCGGTAGACGCCGCCTATGCCGTAGTAGAGGGGCCCCCCGCCCAAAACATCGCCCAGTATTTCCTCCGCGTACCGGAGGAAGGTCTCCCGGTTACTGTCCTGGGAAATAAGAAAGAGGGCCCTGTTCAGCATCAGGTCGTAAATACAGTGATGGCGCAGGGAGAGGCTCCCGGCAATGCGGGCGCAGAGGGTTTCCTGGCCGCCGTCGATTTCCAGCAGCAGGACAAGGCCCTTGTCGGAGGGGAGGGACAGTTCTTCCCGGTAACGGTTCCAGGCCTGTTCGCTCATCTTGACCCAAATGTCCCTTCTTAAAAAACGGAGGCGGGGGTTCTCGTACTCCGGCGTTTCAGGCGGCCGGGACTCAAGCTGAACGAGGGCCTTATCCAGGGTTTCAAAAAAGGTCTTTTTTGAAACCGGCTTGACCAGATACGCGAAAACCCCCAGCGGTATGGCCCGCTGGGCCAGATCGAAGCGTTCATAGGCGGTGGAAAGTACGCAGACCATACGGGGATATTTTTTATAAACCTCGGCAAGCACCGAAAGGCCGTCTATGCCGGGTATGTTGATGTCCATAAAAACAAGATCCGGCTCCGTTTCATAGATCAGCTTGAGGGCCTCAAAGCCCGTCCTGGCCTTTCCCGCCAGGATAAAGCTCCTCTCCCCGGCAGCGGCGCTGCCCAGCATAAACGCGTAGCTGTCCAGCACCGGCTCTTCGTCGTCCACAATCAGAACGCTATACATGGTTCCTTCTCCGTGTCGATCCGTATGATAACGCTGGTTCCCCCGGTCCCGCTCTGAATCTCCGCCACCTCCCTGTCGCCGGGGTAAAAAAAGTACAGCCGCTGGATCACGTTTTCAAGGCCCATCACCCTGGACATGGACGATTCTTCAAGGGAATGGGGGTGGAGGAGCTGCTCCGCCGTTTCCGCCGCCATGCCCCGGCCGTTGTCCCTTACCGAGAGGACGAGCCGCCTGCCCTCAAGGCGGGCCCCGACGCTTATGCGGCGGAGTTCCTCCTGCTGGTCCTTAAAGGCGTGGATGACGCAGTTTTCCACCAGGGGCTGCAATATGGAAACGGGAACCTTGTATTTGTCCAGCAGTTCCCCCTCGTAATCCAGTTCCAGTTCCAGGTTAAGGGGGAAACGCACCTTGAGTATGTAGAAGTAAAATTCGAGCCCCTCTATTTCGTGGCGCAGGGGGACGATGATCTCCTTGTTGCGTATGATGTGCCTGAAAAGCCGGGCCATATAATCCATGTATTCCCCGGTTCTGTCGGCCCCTTCCACAATGGCAAGCTGCATGCCGGTATTGATCGTATTGAACAGAAAATGGGGATTCATCTGGGCCTGGAGCGCGTAGATTTCCATGTGCCGTACCAGCCCTTCCATTTTCATGTTCCGCATCTTTTCCTGCATATACTCCTGCTTGATGTTCTCCTGCCAGCGTATTTCCTCGATGTACCGGCCGATCTCGTTCTTCATGTGGTTAAAGGCGTCGATCATCCGGTTCATTTCTTCAATGGACCCCGATTTGGCGTCAAGGTCGGGGATGTTAAAATTCCCCGAGGAAAGTTCTTTGGTCAGGGCGGAAAGTTTTACCAGGGGATTGGTAAAGCGGTTCACCGACAGGAGGAGGAGGGATACGGTAAAGACCGAAATGGAAATGATAAAAAGAAAATTCCACAACTGTACCGCCCCCGATTCGGCGAGGAACTGTTCGTAGAAACCAAGCTGACTGCGGAAACGTTCGGTGCTTACCGCGCCGGTTTCCCGGTTGATATAGTCCAGCAGCCTCGCCATCTCTTCGTAGGTCTTTGTATAGGCAATGTTACGGCCCCGCTTTTCCTCCATGGCCTTTTCCGCCATGTCCAGGTAGTTCAGTATAAGAAAATAGAGCTCCCGTTCTTTGAGGTCGGTTCTATTGCCGGTGATATTCCGCCGGGCGGGAACCTTCTGTCTTAAACTTTGAATGCCGATGAGGATCTCCGCATGGGCGTTGGAGGACCTGGTGGACAGGTATTCAATGAACGGCCCCTGGAAGGCCGCAAGGTCCTCCTGGATCGATTTGATGTACCGTTCCTGCTCAAAACTCCCCTCCGAAACATCCTGGAGCCTTTGGGCGCAGAACAGTATATAGGCGGTGGAAAGGACCAGGAGGAAAAAGGCCCCCAGTATGCCCACGAGGATCTGAAAACGGAAAGAATGGTGTATGCCCCTCTTTGGTATGCCCTTCATAGGCTGCTTCTCGTAATAATATCTATCCCCGTGTCGATGGATGTGGAGGTATACCCGGTGGCCTTAAGGGCCGCCAGGGATTTAACCGCCTCGTAGCCTATGCGCTCCGAATTGATGGCCACGCTGCAGTGGATAATCCCCTTCCGTATGCTTTCCAGCACCACCGGACTTGAGCCGAATCCTATGATCTGTATGCTTCCCACCAGATTCATATCCACCAGGGTTTGGGCGGCGGCGGCGGTATCCGCCGGATCGGTGAAGATCAGGGTATTAACGGCGAATTCCCCGTCCTCCGGAGGCATAAAGAGCCGGTAAAGCAGGGCCTCGGCGTCCAGGGGGTTCAGGCTGGTCCTGAAACTCCGGACGGGGCCGGAGAGCTTTCCCCCCAGGGCGGCGGCTATCCCCATTTCCACCAGTTCCCGTTCCGCGTAGATACCCGGGGCCTTGCTGCTGTACACCACCGCCGGCCGTACCGGTTCCCCGGAGAGGTTCCGGGAGATAAGGCCGATGCGCCGGCCCAGATCAAAGTTGTTGGTGCCGATAAAGGGCCAGGGCTTGTCGTTGGGGATATTGTGGTTAATAAGCACCGCGGGGATCTTTCTTTCGTCGAGCTTTTCAAGCTGACGCCGCGCCAGGGCGTCATCCAGGTAGGGGCAGACTATCACCCCGTCCACCCCGGTATAGGAGGCCATTTCCAGTTCGTTGAGGGCCGGGTCGATTGAATGGAGGGAGATTCCGGCACTTATTTCCGCCGCGGCCCGTTCCGCCCCCTCGATGATTCCGGCAAAGAAGGCCGAATCGTAGCCGGGCAGGTACAGGGAAAAGTGATAGTCCCGGATTTCCCCGTCCCCGCCGGTCCGCACATAGAGGCGCCGCGCCGCGATGAGGGAGGTAAGAAAGGCCGAGAGCGCGATGAGGCCCGAAACAATCAACAGTACCCGGAGCAGGGCTTTCACCCCCCCAGTATACCCCGGATTTTGTTTTTCGTACA
>JAISRD010000212.1 GCA_031273835.1 Treponema sp.
TTATCTCCCCTTCAAGGCCCCCGGCGAAAACATAACGGCTCCCCGGCCTGCGGCGTTTGGCCTTTTTTACCATGGCCTGCCAGGTATGGGAGGCGCATCTCCTTATCAAAAGGAATTCCCCCTCCTTCCCGGTATCCCGGGAAATTCCCACAAGACGGGCCCGGCGGACCCGGGAATTGTTAAACACCAGCAAGGGCTTCCCTGTGGGAAGACCCGGTTTCCTCAGGGGAAGCCGCCCGGCGGCGAGGCCCGCTGGGCCGGAACCGGAAGAGACGCCGGAGGGGCCGGCGGACGCGGCCCCGAAAACGGGGGCGGTGAGGATTTCCGGCAGCTCCTCAACCAGACGGTGCCGCCGCTTTCCGGAGGCCCGGTCGAGCACCATGAGGCGGCTCCGGCCCCGGACAGGGGGCGGATACTGGGCGATGAGGGATTCGGGCAGATCAAACAGAAAATCGGCGGTTTTCACGGCGGGAAGGAGAACAGGCCGGGAGCCGCGGCGGCGTCCCGTTTCAGGTTGAGGTGGCTGTAGGCCAGGCCGGTTACCATGCGGCCCCGGGGAGTACGCTGGATCAGGCCCGCCTGGATCAGGTAGGGCTCGTAGTAGTCCTCAAGGGTGTCCACCGTTTCCCCCACCGAAATGGCAAGGGTCTCCGCCCCCACGGGGCCTCCGGCATAGCGTTCGATGATTATCCGCAGTATCTCCCGGTCATGGCGCTCCAGGCCCAGCCCGTCTATCTCAAGCCGCCTGAGCCCTTCAATTACCGCCGCCTTTGTGATACGCCCCGGGGCGCCGGATTTTCCGCCGGGTCCCAGGATCTGGGCGAAATCCCGCATACGGCGGAGGAGCCGGTTCACCACCCTGGGGGTGCCCCTGGCGGAAGCGGCCAGAAGCTCCGCGGCGTCATCGTCTATGGCGGTCTTCAGTATGCCCGCCGAGCGGCGTACTATGGCCTCCATATCGGCCTTTTCATAGAAACTAAAACGGCAGGTAATGCCGAAGCGGCTTACCAGGGGGCTTGAAACATTCCCCGCCTTGGTGGTCGCCCCCACCAGGGTAAAGCGGGGTATGCCTATCCTGATATTCCTCGCCCCCGGCCCCTGGCCGATTATCCAGTCAAGTTCATAATCTTCCATAGCGATGTAGAGCATCTCTTCAATGGCCGGCTTAAGGCGGTGGATCTCGTCGATAAAAAAAACATCCTTTTCCTTGAGCTTGGTAAGTATCCCCGCCAGATCCTTGGGTTTGTCCAGGGCCGGCGCGGAGGTAACGTTAAAATCCGTCCCAAGCTCGTGGGCCACCACCTGGGCCAGGGTGGTTTTTCCAAGTCCCGGAGGGCCGATAAGAAAAAGATGATCGAGGCTTTCGTTCCGTTCCCTGGCGGCGGAAATAAACACCGCCAGGTTTTCCTTCATCGCCGCCTGTCCGAGAAATTCCCTTAAGGTCCTGGGCCTTAAGGAAAGATCCCCTTCGTCCTCTTCCAGGACTTTCTCGGGGTGGACTATGCCCGGAACCGGATTTGCCTCTTCCATGGGGAAGGCTTACCCTTCCCGCTCAATTAAAATACGAAGGGCCTCCACCGCCGTCTTAATGGCGGGGCTTGTGTCATGGCAGTGGGGATTGTCCAGGCCCTGCCTTTCCCGTTCCTGGTTCCAAACCACGTTGAGAACACAGCCCGCCCGGGCGCCCAGTATTTGGCTTACAATGTAGAGGGTGGAACTTTCCATCTCCGAGGCAAGGCAGCCCGCCTTGATCCAGGCCTCCCACTTATCCCTTAACTCATACCCCGCGGGCATGCGGCCGGGGCTGTGCTGGCCGTAGAAGGAATCCTTACACTGGACGATTCCCGCGTGCCGCCGGACCCCCAAATTTTTGGCGGCCTCCACCAGCGCGTTGGTTATATCGATGTTCGCCACCGCGGGAAATTCGATGGGGACGTATTCTTTTGTGGTCCCCTCCATGCGTATGGCCCCGGTGGCGATAACCACGTCCCCCCCCGTTACGGGGACCGCCATGCCCCCGCAGGTACCGACGCGGATAAAATTTTTTACCCCCGTCTGAAACAGTTCTTCCACGGCGATGGCCGTGGAGGGCCCCCCCATGCCGGTGGACATCACCATCACTGTTTTTCCGGCAAGTTCCCCCAGATAAGCGGTATATTCCCGGTTCCGGTGGTAGAAGCGCGGATTTTCCAGGAAGGCGGCGATTTTTTCAACCCGCCCCGGATCGCCGGGAAGTATCGCGTAGGACGCCCCGTGGGTATCGTCGAAATCAACGTGGTAGCATTTTTCCACAAACAGCTCCTTATCTGCTTCCCTTGTCGTAGGGAATACCCTCGGCCTTGGGGGCCTGGGATTTTCTCGATGTAAAGGCCAATACCACCAGGGTGGCGATATAGGGGATCATCTTGTACACATAGCTGGGCACGGGGATGTTTTTCATAAAACTGATCCCCGAATAGGAAGACGCGACGGCCTTCATGAGGCCGAAGAAAAAGGCGGCGATTAAAATACGTCCGGGCCTCCACTGCCCGAAGATCAGCACCGCCAGGGCGAGAAAACCGTAGCCGGAAACTTCGGCGTTGAATTGGGTTGAGGTGGGGATGATAAAGACCAGGCCCCCCAATCCCGCCAGGGCCCCGGAGAGCATCACACCGGCGTAGCGCATACGGTACACGTTGATCCCCGCGGCGTCCGCCGCCTGGGGATGTTCCCCGCAGGAACGCAGCCTAAGGCCGAAACGGGTCTTGTAGAGCAGCAGCGCCGAAGCTATGAGGATAATGAAGCCCAGATAGGTGGTGATATAGGTATTCTGAAAAAACAGGGGGCCCATGAGGGGAATACTCCCCAGTACGGGGGCCTTTTCGATGCGAAACTGGTTGACAAAGGGGATCTGCTGCACCGTGCGTATCATGCGGGCAATGTAGATCGAGATGGCCGGGGCAAGCATATTTATCGCCGTACCGCTGATGATCTGATCCGCCTTCATGTTGATCGAGGCATAGCCGTGGAGCAGCGATACGAGAACCCCCGTAAGGGCGGACACAAGAACCGCAAGGAACAGAATGGGCTGGCCGGGGACGGCGTCCTGGAAGGTGCTGATAAAGAGCACCCCCGCAAAGGCCCCCAGTATCATGATCCCCTCCAGGGCTATGTTGATCACCCCGCTCCGTTCGGAAAACATCCCCCCCAGGGCTACAATCAAAAGGGGAATCGAAAAAAACATGGTCTGCTGGATAAGAAAATACAGTACGCTCATGATCATCCCTTAACCCTGTGGGCCCGCAGGGAATTGAAGAAACCCCTTATGAGCAGCGCGAAGGCGCTGAAATAGATAATTACCGCGATGATAATCTCGATAACCTGGGGGGCGTAATTGTAGAGCTGCATATTGAAGCCCCCCACATTGAGGTAGGCGATAAGGAGACCGGAAAAAATTATACCCAGGGGATTGTTAAGCCCCAGCAGGGCCACGGGGATACCGTTAAAGCCCTCGGGGGCAAGCACATCCACCACGGTAATACCCTTGCCGGAACCGGCCAGATAGAGGAGGGCCCCGCCGAGACCCGCCATGGCGCCGGCTATCACCATGGAAGCCACAATACTGCGCCGTTCGTTGATCCCCGCATAGCGGGCCGCCTCGCGGTTGAACCCGCAGGCCTTGAGTTCATAGCCGAAGCTTGTCTTTTCCAGGATGATGTAGATCACCACGGCAAAGATAAGCGCCAGGAATATGCCGCTGTTGGCGCTTGATACGTTGTTCCCCTCCCGAAAGATCTGGTCCAGCCCCATCTTGGGAAGGTTCGCCGCGTTCACCACCCGCATACTTTGATTCTTGAGGGGGTCGAAGATGGTTTTGGTGATAAGGAAGTTCACCATATACATGCCTATATAATTCATCATGATACAGGCAATAACCTCGTTGACGTTAAAGTAGGCCTTTAGGAAACCCGGTATGCTTCCCCAAAGGGCGCCCGCGAGCATGGCCGCCAAAAGGGCGCCTATCCAGTGGAGATGGCCGGGGAGGAAGCTGCACTTAACGCCCACAAGAACCGCCGTATAGGCCCCCACGATGAACTGGCCCGACGCGCCGATATTAAAGAGCCCGGTCCTGCTGGAAAAACCCACCGAAAGGCCCGTCATAATGATAGGCGTGGCAAAGTAAAATACCTGGCCCATGTCCCGCCTGTTGGCAAATCCCCCGCTGAGTATGGCCCCGAAGCCCCCGAGGGCCTGGGAAGCGTTGCTTACCAGGAGGATCAAAAAACCCACCAGAAGCCCCACCAGGATAGCCGTCAGTGAAGAAAGTACATTAACCGAGGAAGCGCCGAGCAGCTTCTTGTTCATCTTTTCCATCAGGCCCTCTCCCTTTTTTTGGAACCGGCCATATAGAGCCCCAGTTCCTGATAGCTTGCCTCTTTCGGCTTAACATCCGCCACAATGGCCCCCTCATAGATCACCAGAATACGGTCGCTTACATCCATGACTTCGTCAAGTTCCAGGGATACGAGAAGGACCCCCTTGCCGTTGGAACGTTCCGCCACCAGCCGCCGGTGGATATACTCAATGGCCCCCACGTCCAAACCCCTGGTGGGCTGTACCGCCACCAGCAGCGGGGAACCCCTGTCTATCTCCCTGGCTATGATCGCCTTTTGCTGATTACCCCCGGACATGCTGCGGGCAATGGTCCGCGCCCCCTGGCCGCTGCGTATGTCGAAGCGGTCTATCAGGGAATCGGCATAGTGGTATATTTCATTGAATTTAAGGAAGCCCCCCTTTTGGAAGCGGGGGGAAAAATAGCTTTGGAGTACCAGGTTAAAGGCAAGGTTATAATCCAGCACAAGGCCGTGCCGGTGCCTGTCCTCGGGGATGTGGGCCAAACCGGACAGGCCCCTGCCCCGTATATCGTCCCGGGTAATTTCCCTGCCCTCAAGGGTTATGCGGCCCCCCTCGGCGCTCAGCATGCCGGCCAGGGCGTATACCAGTTCCTGCTGTCCGTTTCCGTCGATGCCGGCGATACAGACGATCTCCCCTTCCCGCACCTGGAAACTCACGTCGTCCACCAGGGCCTTGCCGTGGGTCTTGCTCCGTACCGTAAGGTGTTCCACTTCCAGGATCACCCTGCCCGGCTCACGGTCGTCCTTTTCCACCGAAAGGCTCACCTGCCGGCCCACCATCATTTCAGAGAGTTTTTCCTTGGAGCTCTCCGCCACATCCACGGTTCCGATATATTTACCCTTCCGCAAAACCGTACAACGGTCGGCGGCGGCCTTGATTTCATTTAATTTATGGGTGATGAACAGGATCGATTTACCCTCGGCCACAAGGTCCTTCATTATCCTGATAAGCTCCTCGATTTCCTGGGGGGTCAGCACCGCCGTGGGCTCGTCGAAGATCAGTATCTCGTTTTCCCGGTACAGCATTTTTAGAATTTCAACCCGCTGCTGCATACCCACGGTAATGTCCGAGATCAGCGCGTCGGGATCGATTTCAAGCTTATAACGCCTGGATAATTCGACCACCTGCCTGCGGGCGTTGTCCAGCTTGAGGAGGCCGTTTTTGGTAGTTTCCACCCCCAGGATGATATTCTCAAGGACGGTAAAATTATGTACCAGCTTGAAGTGCTGGTGTACCATGCCTATCCCCAGGCGGGTCGCGTCATTGGGGCCGTGGATATGTACCGTCCGGCCGTTCTTTTTTATCTCCCCCTTTTCAGGCCGGTAGAGGCCGAAAAGTACGCTCATCAGGGTAGACTTTCCCGCGCCGTTTTCTCCCAGGAGGGCGTGAATTTCCCCTTTTTTCAGTTGAAGGGTAATGTTATCGTTGGCGACGATACCGGGAAATTCCTTGGTGATACCGCACATTTCAATAAGGTAATCCATCGTCGCAGCCTCCTCTTTTTGGAAAAAGGAATTCCATCCTTAATTAAGGATGGAATTCCCCGTTTTTTTAGATCATTTCACCTCGGTAACCCTGGTGATGGTTACGGGGACCCTGGAGGGACTCCCCGTGTCGTTGCCGTCAAGCAGATCCATACGGGGAATACTGCCCGACGCGATGGTCCTGTAGATGGCGTCATAATCGGCCCGGCTGAATTTTTCAAACTTGGAACTTTCCATGGGAAGCCCCACGCCGTCATTATCCGCCGAAAGAACCAAAACCTGGCCTCCGGGGAAATTCCCGTCGTAATAGGCGGCAATACAGGAATAAACCGAGGGCCGCAGGCCCTTGGTGGCCGAGGTGATCACCGTGGGAGATTCGGAGGACTGATCGACATCCACGCCGATAACCTTTTTGCCCGCCTGCTCCGCGGCGGCCATGACCGAGTTGCCCACCGCTCCGCCGCAGGCAAAGATCACTTCCACGCCGTTATTGTACCACGAAGCGGCCAGGGCCTGGGCTTCAGGCGAGGCGGCAAAGGCGCCGGTATAATGATAGTTAACCGTAACCGAACCGGGGGCGAGGCCCAATTCGGCGGCGGCATATTCGGCGCCCTGGATAAAGCCGTAACCGAAACGGACCACCGCGGGAACCGCCATACCGCCCACAAAGCCCAGCTTGGTATTGCCGTCCTTAACGGCGGCATAGCCCGCCAGGAAACCGGCCTGGTCCTCGGCATAGGTAATGCCTACCGTATTAGCGCCGGTCTTAAACTGGCTGTAATCGGCGTTGTGGGGCGACCCATCGACCAGGATAAAGTTAACCTCCGGGTACCGGTCCTGGGCGGTAAAAACCGGCGCCTCAAAGAGAAAGCCGGGGGTTACAATTACCTTGGCTCCGCCCTTGACGGCAAGATCGATGGCCGAAAGATAGGCGTCATCGCTCTGCTCCGAGGGCTGATAGTACTTGTGGGTAATACCCTTTTCCTCGGCATACTGGACCAGCCCCTCCCAGGAACCCTGGTTAAAGGACTTGTCGTCAATGGTACCAAGGTCGGTTATCAGCGCAAGCTCAAAAGTCTCCCCGGCGGCCTCCTCGGGGCTTTTCCCCCCGCCGCCGCAGGCGGCCAGTAAAACCACGGTACACAGCGCCAAAACGGCAACAATACTCTTTTTCATCATTTCCTCCATGACAGTTTTTTCTTTTTTCATAGTACGGAAACCGTTCCCGCCTATGAAAACCTTCTTTCTAAAGCTTAGGAGAAAAAAAAACTACCGTCAACTGCTCAAAGCGACAATGGCCCCGCGGAAAAGCTGCTTTTCCCTTTCTTCCCCGCTTATCCCCACGGGGAGGGCCGCTTCCGCCTTTTTCAGGGCCTCCGCCGCCAGCCGCCTGTCGTAGCCCATCCCGGCAAGGGCCTCCAGCAGATCGGCGTAGGGGCCGGAAGAGGCGGCGGCCGGGGACGAAAAGGCCAGTTTTCCCCTGAGGGCCAGGAGCATCTTCTGGGCGGTTTTTTTGCCGAGGCCGGGAACCGCCTCAAGCCGGGCCAGATCCTCCTGTTCCAGGGCCGCTTCCAGTTCGGCCTGGCCTATGCCCCCCATGATTTTAACCGCCCCCCTGGGGCCTATGCCCTCCACCTTGAGCAATTCCAGGAAGGTTGATCGGCGTCCGCTGTCGGCAAAGCCGTAGAGCCGCATCTGATCCTCCTTGTGGTAAAGCCAGGTGTATACCCTTCCCTCCGAACCCGCCGGGGGCAGGGCGGAAAGATCCACGGCGGGCACCGAAAGTTCCCACTCTATACCCCCGGTTTCAAGGCACAGGGTATCGGAACCCTTTTCGGTTATGACCCCCCGGATACTGTTAAACATGGGAAAACTATACCCCGAAACGGCCTTTACCGCAATAATTAAGAACGGAGGGGCGGCAAAGCGCTAGACAACGGCGTTCCCTTCGGCAATACTTAAGCCCTATGACAGAATCTTTGGAAGACTACCTTGAAATGGTCAGTTTCCTCTCCGACGAAGGGGAGGTGCGGGTTACCGATATAGCGGCCCGCCTGGGGGTATCGAAACCGTCGGTGCTGAACGCCCTCAAGACCCTGGCGGGTCAGGAACTTTTGGAGCATGAGCGGTATCAAACCGTAAAGCTTACCAAAAAGGGCACGGTCAAATCCGCCGAGATCCGCAAGCGGCACCAGTTTTTGACGGACTTTCTTATTAACGTGGTGGGGGTTAGTCCGGGAAACGCGGAAAAGGACGCCTGCAAAATGGAACACATCCTTTCCCCGGAAACCATAAAAAAAATGAAAACCCTGGCGGAACAAAAAAAGCTTGGCCCCGCAAAACGGAAATAACCCGGCCTTTGAAAACTACTACCTGGATATTTACGGCGGACGCTGGAAGGCCCTCAGGGAGAGCCTGCTCGCGCCCCCCTCTCAAACGGCCTACGGCGAAGGACTCCTTGAACCCTACTACCTTGACCGGGCCTCGGTGCTGGCCGCTTCTTCCCTCATTCTCAAGGATCATGAAACCGGGGAAGCGGTAAAAACGATCCTCGACGCCTGCGCCGCGCCGGGGGGGAAGTCCCTGGTGCTTGCTTCCCGCATGGGGCCGGGGACCGGGCTTCTCTCCAATGAATTTTCCTCGCAACGGCGGCGGCGTCTCGCGGCGGTGCTGGACAGGTACCTCCCCCCGGAAACCCGCGCGCGGGTCCGGGTGGCGGGGTTCAACGCCGCCGCCGCGGCGGGCCGGAAAAGCGAGCGCGGGCGCTTTGACGCCGTACTGCTGGACGCCCCCTGTTCCTCCGAGCGCCACGTACTGCGGGACGAAAAGGCCCTGGCACAGTGGACCGCCGCCCGGCCCCGTTTCCTCAGCCAAAGGCAGTGGTCCCTTCTTTCCGCGGCATTCCTCCTGCTCCGCCCCGGCTCTTCCCTGGTCTACGCGACCTGCGCCCTTAACCCGGAAGAAAACGACGGCGTCGCCGGGAAGCTCATGAAAAAATACTCGGGTTCCTGCATTTTAGAGAGGCCGGGTTTTCCCGAAGGGGAGGAGACGGCCTGGGGCCGCCTCATACTGCCCGACGTTTCGGGGGGTTCCGGCCCCCTCTATGTGGCCCGGTTCAGGAAAAAAGCTTAAGCCTTGAATTTAACCGCGGACCACGCGGACAAGAGAAGAGGAAAAACCGCCATGTCGTCCCGGCCTCCGCTTGACCCGGCCAGGAAAGAACGCTTCAAAATGCGGACGGAAGTTGAGCGGGCTAACAGCATTTTGAAGGACTGGCTTCTTCCCGGAAAACTCTATGTGAAGGGCACACAAAATTTCTCCTTACTTGTCCGTGTTCCTGTCCGTGGTTAAATTTAATTTTTTGACGGGGGGAACCCTAAACCGGGCTGTATATCACATCTCTGTCGTAGACATCGATCCCCTCGGCCTTCTTGAGTTTTCCCACGGCAAGGTAGGTAAGCGGGGTAAGCAGGGCCTCCAGGGCGCATTTGAAAAGATAATTGGTAAATACCAGGGATACGAAGGCCCCCCAGCCGAATACTCCCGCCAGGCTTGCCGTAAGTACAAAAACGAAGGTATCGATCAATTCCCCCGCCAGGGTACTCCCTATGGTCCGCATCCAGAGGAAACGGCCCCGGAACAGTACCTTCATCCGGGAAAGAACCACCGAATTGGAATATTCCCCCGTAAAATACCCCGCCAGACTTGCCAGCACTATACCCCCCGAACCCATGCCGCCCAGTATGGCGTCATAGGCGGCCCGGCCCGCATAGCCCTCCCATTCGGCTTCGCCGGGAAGCATACGGAGCAGGAAGAACACAGATCCCGAAAGGGCCAGGCAGGCAAAGCCCGTCCAGATCACCCGGCGGGAGGCCCGGAAACCGTAGACCTCGGTGAGTATGTCCCCAAAGACATAGGAGAGGGGGAACAACAGGGTCCCGCCGTCAAAGGCCATGGGGACGGAAAAGACGGAAAAGCCCAGGTCGACGATCTTTGCCGACGACGCCACATTGCTGGTTACGAGGATCGCCGCGAAAAAGGCGGTAACCGTACCAAGGTACTTAAACGAAGACGGATCGGGCGGGGGGACCTGATTTCCCCTAGAGATTTTCATGGAGACTCCTTGTTTTGGTTGAGGCCCGGGGGCCTTAGGCGGGTTACAGGACGACCGCCGTTTTTAAGTTTTACGTTATGATAACATTCTTAAACCCGTTCGCCAAGGCTATTCCGCGGAGTTCCTCCATGGTTGAGCGGGAGGGGGCCCCCATGCGGCGGTATTCCCGGCGTACCCCGTATACCCGGAAGGGGATAAGCCGGTAGCCGATCTCGGCGCCGTAGGGTTTGAGGAGCCGGGTAATGCCGTCCACGGTTTCCCGTGCGCCGGAGTCGGCGGCGCTTACCACCGTGCGGATCTCGCTGAGCTTTCCCATGCGGGCCAGGGCTTTGGCGCTGTGCAGCACCTGCTCGTTGCCGGCGCCGGTCAGTTCCACATGCTTTTCCCTGTCCATGGCCTTGATATCCAGCATGACCCCGTCGCAGTATTCCATAAGATCCGGCATGCGTTCAAAATCCGCCGCGCCGTTTGAGTCGATGAGGCAGGAAAGGCCCATTTCCTTCACCTGGGGAAAAAGGCCGGTCATAAAATCGGCCTGGATGGTACATTCGCCCCCCGAACAGGTAATGCCCTCTATGGAGGAGCGGTTTTTCCGGATCCGCTCCGTCACTTCCTTTAGATGTACCCGCTTTATCCGGGGGGAAGCGTCCTTTCTGCACGCGTTGACGCACCTGCCGCAGCCGGTACAGCGATCCTCGAACCATTCGGGTTTTTTGCCGGGCCCCCCGTGCTTGAGGGCCCCCGAAGAACAGTGGAGGGCGCAGACCCCGCAGCCGTTGCAGGTTCCCATGGTATCCGGGCTGTGGCAGTAGCGGCAGCGGAAGTTGCAGCCCTGAAAGACCAGGACCGTGCGGATTCCGCAGCCGTCCACCCCGGAGTGATCGATGATCCTGTTGATAAGCGCCGTCATGCGGGAAGCATTATACCACAAACCCCCTTTTATGGCTGTTGACCGGTAACGGGAGGGGGCTTATGATATAATATGGCTTTAAACTGCGGCATCGTGGGACTCCCCAATGTGGGAAAGTCCACCATTTTTTCCGCCCTTTCCGGCGCTCCGGCGGAGGCGGCGAATTATCCCTTCTGTACCATCAACCCCAATGTGGGCATTGTCAATGTCGGCGACGAACGGCTTGACAGGCTTGCGGCCCTGTTTAAGCCCCAGCGGGTTATCCCCGCGGCGGTTGAATTTGTCGATATAGCGGGGCTCGTTAAGGGGGCCAGCAAGGGCGAGGGCCTGGGAAATCAGTTTCTGTCCCGGATCAGGGAAGTGGGGGTTATTGCCCAGGTGGTACGCTGTTTTGACGATCCCGATATTGTTCATGTGGATAACAAGGTTGATCCCCAATCGGATATGGAAACGATCAATATCGAGCTTGCCCTGGCCGATCTGGATACCCTTGCCAAAAGGCGCGAAAGGGCCGAACGGACGGTGAAAGTCCAGGCCAGGGAAGAAAAGAAGAACGCCGAACTGGTCCTTTCCGCCCTGGAAAAAATAGGCCCCGAACTGGAAAAGGGCGGGGCCGCCCGTTATGCGTCCCTGGGGGATGATGAGCGGGCCGCCGTTTATGACTGCCACTTTATCACGATGAAACCCCAGCTCTATGTATGCAACCTTGACGAGGATGCCGCGAAGGCCGCCGCCTCCGGGGGGACCACGGCCCGCATAGACGCGGTGCGCCGGCGGGCCGCGGCGGAGGGTTCCGAGGCGGTGTGCATCTGCGGAAAACTGGAGGCGGAACTGGCGGACCTGGAAAGCGCCGAAGAACGGCAGGCCTTTCTTGAGGAGCTGGGCATGAAAGAATCGGGGCTTTCTTCCCTGATCCACGCGGCCTACAGGCTCCTGGGGCTGCGTACCTTTTTTACCGCCGGCGCCGATGAATGCCGGGCCTGGACCATACACGCGGGGGACACGGCCCCTAAGGCCGCCGGGGTTATCCACAGCGATTTTGAGAAGGGCTTTATCAAGGCCGAAGTGTACGGCTGCGCCGATATTTTTCAATACGGAACGGAGGCAAAGATAAAGGAAGCTGGAAAATACCGCGTGGAGGGAAGGGATTATATAGTCGGGGACGGGGACGTGATGTTTTTCAAATTCAACGTATAGGGACAAAAAATGATAGTACCTTCGGCGCTTCAAAAATATTCGCTTTTCGGCGGCTTGTTTGAGGAACAGATAAAACGCATACTCCCCCTGATGGAGCAGGAAGAATACAGGAAGGGGGAGGATATCATTGTCGAAGGCGCCCCAAATGACAAGATACGCTTTATCATCAGCGGCCGGGTGGCGGTGCTGGTAAACGGCATGACGATCTATGAAATAGGCGAGGGAGAAACCTTTGGGGAAATGGAAGTGCTTGATGTGATGGCCTCGGCGGCGACGATCAGGACCCTTGAACCCACTTCGGTGATCTCCATTTCCAACAGGGGACTAAGGAGCGTCTACAAGGAAGATATCCATTCCTTTTCTTTAATTATCATGAACCTTGCGCGGAACCTGTCCCGCCGCCTGCGGCACATGGACGACAAGATCACCGAGGAATTAAAAACGGTCATGCAGGACGAGCCCCCGGCCTAAACCCCGGCCGCCGAAGCGGCCGGGATTTAGGGAAACTCAAAGCTTTGGGGTTTTTTACTCCCCCCTTAGCCGTTCAGCCGTTTTTCAATGGCGTCAAGTTCGCTGTAGAGCTCCTTAGGCAGCCTGTCGCCGAATTTGGGATAGTGATTTTCCCTGACGTCGGCAATTTCCTTTTTCCAGCCTTCGGTATCCACCGAGCAAATTTCCTCCATGTCCGCCTCGCTTACCCCGCCGGGCCGGACAATTGAATCCGGCTTGGGGAGCTTGCCGATGGCGGTATCAACGCAGTTGTCCCTGCCGTCGCAGCGGTCAAAGATCCACGCCAGGACCCTGCTGTTATCGCCATAGCCGGGCCAGATAAATTTACCCGCCTCGTTTTTACGGAACCAGTTGACAAAGAAGATCTTGGGCAGTTTGGACTCATCATGGGTTTGGCCGATTTTGATCCAATGCTTGAAGTAATCCCCCATGTGGTAGCCGCAGAAGGGGAGCATGGCGAAGGGGTCCCGCCGTATGGTCCCCACCTTAAGGTCCAGGGCGGCGGCGGTAATTTCCGATCCGACAATGGAACCCATGAAAACCCCGTGAATCCAGCTTTTTGCCTGGTTCACCAGGGGTATGGTCTTGGGCCGCCGTCCGCCGAAAAGGAAGGCGCTGATGGGCACCCCCTTGGGGTCCTCCCATTCGGGGGCGATAACCGGACACTGCCTGGCGGGGCCGGTAAAGCGGGAGTTGGGATGGGCCGCCGGTTTCTGTTCCTTGTTGTTCTTATCCTGAATCCACTCGTTGCCGTTCCAGTCGATAAGCTTTCCCGGCGCGTCGTGGCCTATCATCTCCCACCAGACATCCTTGTCTTCGGTGAGGGCCACATTGGTATAGATGGTGTTTTTCCTGATGGTCAGCATCGCGTTGGGGTTGGAGTCCATGTTGGTGCCGGGGGCCACGCCGAAAAAGCCCGCCTCGGGGTTGATGGCATAGAGCCTGCCGTCGCTGCCGAACTTCATCCAGGCAATATCGTCCCCCACGGTTTCAACCTTCCAGCCGGGAAGTTTGGGTACCAGCATGGCCAGGTTGGTCTTGCCGCAGGCCGAAGGAAAGGCCCCGGTGATGTACTTTACCTCCCCCTGGGGATTGGTGATCTTCAATATGAGCATATGCTCCGCTAGCCAGCCCTCGTCGCGGGCCAGGACGCTGGCGATGCGTAGCGCCAGGCACTTTTTCCCCAGCAGGGCGTTCCCGCCGTAGCCCGAACCGTAGGACCAGATTTCCCTGGTTTCGGGAAAGTGGGAAATGTACTTTTTATCCAGCGGGGCGCAGGGCCATTTGCCCCCGTCTTTTTCGCCGGGCCCCAGGGGCTTCCCCACGGAATGATAACAGGGAACGAAAAAACCATCGGCCCCCAGTACGTCCAGTACCCTGGTCCCCACCCTGGCCATGATGTGCATATTGGCCACCACATAGGGGGAATCGGTGATTTCCACCCCTATCTTGGCGATATCCGAGCCCACCGGGCCCATGGAGAAGGGGATCACATACATGGTCCGGCCCTTCATGCTTCCCCGGTAGAGTTCGGTCATGGTTTTTTTAAGTTCCTTCGGGTCAACCCAGTTATTGGTGGGACCCGCGTCGGATTCCTTTTCGCTGGCAATATAGGTCCGGTTTTCTACCCGGGCGACATCGCTGGGATCGGAGCGGAAAAGTACGCAGCCCGGCAGTTTCCCGGGGTTAAGGGGGGTCGCAAGACCCGCGTCAAGGGTGATTTGGATCATCCTGTCATATTCGGCCTGGGACCCGTCGCAGATTTCCACCGAATCGGGGGCCATCAGGGCGGAGGCTTCCTCGACCCATTTCCTTAACCCCCCATGCTTTAATTCACTGACTTTCATGAAGACTCCTTATTCATAATTCATACGGCCTTAATTATAGTAGAATCCGCGGAAAAACTCAAGGACGGCCCTCCGCTTTCGCCCTATACGCTGTCCGGCATAAGGGTATATAGTTTGCGGAGGAACCTTTATGAAGCTTATCCTTGCTGTTTTCTTTTCATTAAGCGCCTTTCTGCTGCAGGCCCAGTCGTTTTTTGACAACCATGCCTTTTCCCTAAGCGGCGGCCTTGGTTTTTTATACGGCCTGGGGGACGAACTGCTCTACCAGCTCGACGAAAGCGGCTACCTGAGCCGCCTCGGCTGGGACATCAAACCCCTTATCTGTTATGAACTTTCCCTTGACCTGGCCCCGAAGAAGGCCCTTAAGCGGGCGGGCTTTTTTTCATCCCTCGCGCTGAAAGCGGGGATCTTTACCGAGGGCAACGGCCTTATGCGGGACTACGACTGGGTTGGGGGGGGCCCCCTTACCCATTATTCGGAACACGACGCCGTTATCGACAGGGCCTTCATGGCCGCTTTTCAGGCGGGGGCGGTCTTTCCGGTGAATTCATCCCTGGCCCTGAAACTGTTCGGCGGCCTT
>JAISRD010000021.1 GCA_031273835.1 Treponema sp.
CACTGCGCTGCATACTTGAAACCGTCCGCATCATTACCGAGGCCCTTGATCGTTCCGGCGCTCCCCGGGGAATCCTGGGCTGCCTAAGCCTGGTCAACTCCCAGTCTGTGGACGCCCTCCGAAATGCAAACGAGGGCGCGGGGCATACCATGGTAATACACAGCAGGGACGAAAAAATTATCAGGGAATTCGCCATGAAGAAAGCGGTTTTCCGGCTTCTGGTGAACACTCCCGGCGCCCTGGGCGGCGTGGGAGCTACGACGAATCTTGCCCCCGCCCTGACATTGGGCTGCGGCGCTGTGGGGAAGAGCGCCACCAGCGATAATATCACCCCGCTGAATCTCGTCAATATACGGCGCGTTGCCGCAGGCTGCCGTTCCCTTGAGGAGATACGCAGGGAAGGAGAATCCCTTATCGGCAAAGGATTGGGTTCCCCGCCCCGGCCGGCGGCGGCTGCTCCGCAGGGACGGCCGGCAGCCGAAAGGCTGCGGAAGGCAGAATATGCCGGGACAAAACCCGCGGGACAGCCGCCTTGGAAGGACGCCGAAAGCCGGGAGCCCGCCATCGCGCCGGTCGCCGCCGCGCCGGCCGGCGTGACGGCTACGGATACATCCC
Source organism: Treponema sp. (assembly GCA_031273835.1). Lineage (GTDB taxonomy): Bacteria > Spirochaetota > Spirochaetia > Treponematales > Breznakiellaceae > JAISRD01. The sequence continues at coordinate 616 of JAISRD010000021.1, forward strand.
AATTGAGCGCCGAGGATGTGGAGGCCATTACCGAGTTGGTTATGGCACGGCTGTCCCAAACGGGCGGCGCATAGCAGTTTGTTGCGCTTTGCGCATAAAACCTACAAGCGCAACAGGCTTATAGGAGACAGATGTTAAAGGAATACGTAATACTCCCCCAAGGGGGATGTTCTATTATATGTGCTTATATATGTGCTTATATATGTGCTTAGGAGGCAAAGAAAAATGGCAGAAACATTGTTGGCCCTGGGAATGGTGGAAACCAAGGGGTTGGTCGCTTCGGTGGAAGCCGCCGACGCCATGGTTAAGGCGGCTAATGTATCCCTCATCGGCAAAGTCCATGTGGGCGGCGGACTGGTAACCGTCATGGTCCGGGGGGACGTAGGGGCCGTCAAAGCGGCAACCGATGCGGGCGCCGCGGCGGCGGCCAAGGTCGGCGAGCTGGTATCGGTCCACGTGATTCCCCGGCCCCATACAGACGTGGAATTCATACTCCCCACGCTGAAGACCGGTGACAAATAAGACCTTCATTCAAGGCGATGAAGACCATTACCCAAGCTGATCTCCGCAGTCTGCTTCTGCCGGAAGATTGCAAGGAATATATTCCCCCTCCGGACTCCTATGTAACTCCGGGGGCAAAGGAATATCTTGCCGGCCGGGGCATAGCCCTAAGGAGCCCTTCCGGGGGCAGCATGCCGGTAGTTCCCATAGAAAACCGGGGCGGCGCTGCCTATGTGGACGCTGAAACCGGCGGGCATTACCGGACGAAGCCGGAGCATCTCACCCATCTTTCAGGGAACCGCCTGATCAGCAAGGGGTCTCTCCGCATAGCTTTCCGGGGGTTTATCGATTCCCTTGAGGCGGACCTTCTTGAGGCCCAGGCCCTGGCGGACAGCCTCGGCGAGGGACGGTATTGCGAAAGCCTGGGGGAGGTTCTCGCCTGCCTCAGGTCGGTCCTGGCGGCGGAAGTAACGGAGAAGCCCCTGGCGCCGCCTGAAATTTTCGGCCTTGACGCCGAAGAACTCCACCGGCAGAGTCATGATGTAAAGGGAACTTTCGGCATTGCCCATCCTGTTCCCGATTACCGCATGGGCCCCCTGGCGCTGCGCCTCAATACCCTGCGTACCCGTATCCGGGAAGGGGAACTCCTGGCGGTGCGGGTTTTCGCCCCGGAAACAGATACGCCCCGGGAGGATATTATTCTTACCCTGAATCGGCTTTCCAGCGCCCTGTATTGGCTTTTTTGCGGTCTTGTTTCAAGGGATAAAGGGTATGGATAAAGCGGAAATACGGGCCCTTGTAGAAAAGGTCCTCGCCCGGAGGGGGCTTCTTGCTTCTCCTGAACCGTCCGGCCAACTTCCGCACGGCGTGGGCCAACCCCCGCCGCCCCCTGTCCTGCCCGCTCGGGCCTCCGGAGCCGCCGCTTCGCCTGCGCCGGTCCCGCCGGAGAATATTCCCCTGGAAATATCGGCCCGGCACGTTCATCTTACCAAAGAAGCGGTGGCGGAACTTTTCGGAAGCCCTTCGGTTCTCAAGGCGGCGCGCGGTCTTTCCCAGCCGGGGGAATTTTTAAGTGAACAGCGGGTAAAGCTCATAGGCCCCAGGGGCGAGCTTGACAATGTGGCCATACTGGGCCCGGAACGCAAGGCGGTGCAGGCTGAGCTTTCCATGACCGATGCCCGCATCCTCGGCATAGAAGCTCCTCTGCGGCTTTCAGGGGATTTGTCCGGCGCCGGGGAAATTAAAATCCAGGGCCCCCTGGGCAGTATCCGGGCAAAGGCCGCCATAATAGCGAAAATACATTTTCATCTGCGGTCCTGTGACGCTGAAAATCTGGGGCTTAGAAACGGCGCTTCGGTACGGGTCAGGATAAAAAGCCGCCGCCCTCTCGTTTTTGAAGATGTGCCGGTACGGGTCAGGGAGGACTTTATGCCTGCCCTGCATATTGATTTTGACGAAGCCAATGCCTGTATGTTTAAGCCCGGCGACAGTTTTGAAATACTTTCCGACGAAAGGCCCCCAGGAGTTTGTTGCGATTCGCGCATAAAATCTCCAAAAATCGCCGATCAGGCGATTGCGAACCTCTGTTCGATTTACCCTGCAAACTCCCATCGAACCTCTGGTTCGTGCAGCCCCGAAAATCGGGATTTTTGCGTCATTAATGACGAAAAAATCTACAAGCGCAACGGGCTGCTCGACAGCCGCGCCGAGAGCGGCCCTGTCCACAAGCCGGGCAAAGCCGCCCTGGTCACCGAATCTGACGCCAGGCGGCTCGTCAAGGCGGAAGGAAAGATACGCCTTGAGCGGGGAACTATCGTAACCCCCGCGGCGAAGGATGTTTTTTTCGCGGCCCGCCGCAGGATTGAATGGGAATCATGAAACAACCAACGATCAATCAACCCAAAAACCCGCTTGCACGGGAGAGGCTGACGAACCTGCGGTTTCGAACCGAAGGAAGGTTCGGCGAGGTTGGTTGTTCTCATGTAAATTTAAATGAATAAGGAGCTTTTCCCAAACTCGGTTAGTTTTGAGAAATCCTCTAAGGAGAACATACGATGCAGATTTGTAAAGTAATAGGCCATGTCTGGAGCACCAAAAAAGAGGCCGCCCTTGAGGGCTTCAAATTCATGGTGGTTCAGGAAAAGTATCCGGCCGACGGACCGGTCTTTGTGGCCGCGGATCTTGTAGGTGCCGGAACGGGAGAGGAAGTCCTGGTCGTGTCCGGCAGTACCGCCCGCTGCGCGGCCAAGAGTTCCGGGGCCAGGCAGGATGAAGCCCCCATTGACGCCGCCATTGTGGGTATCATCGATACCTGTGAAACCGAAAAGCAAAAAAAGGCATGAACAATCTTGCCCGGCTGGTTATGGAAGCCGGCGTGGTCGGTCAGGGCGGCGCGGGTTTCCCGACCCACGTTAAGTACGCAGGCGCCGCCAGGCTTCTCCTTGTCAACGGGGCTGAATGCGAACCCATGCTCAGGACCGACCAGTATATCATGGCCCGTTTTGCCCGCCGCCTGACCGGCGCCGCCCTTGCGGTAAAAGAAAGCATCGGCGCGGAAAAAATTATCTTTGCCCTCAAGGACCATCACCGGGAACAGATTGCCGCCCTCAGGGAGGCCGCGGCGGGAGCAGGGGACATTGAACTATGCCTCATGGAAAGCGTTTATCCCGCAGGAGACGAACAGGCCCTCCTCTACGAGGCGTCGGGCCTCAGGGTCCCCCCGGGCGGCATACCCCTTGACGCCGGAGCGGTGGTTTCCAACGCCGGGACCCTGCTTTCCGTTGCCGATGCCCTGGAAGGAAAACCCCTTACCCACAAGTACCTTACCGTAAGCGGCAGCGTGGAGCGTCCCCTGGTGCTTCACGCGCCGATAGGGATGAGTTTCGCCGAATGTATAAAACAGGCGGGTGGCCTAAAAACGTCCCGGCCCTTTGTCATTGCCGGGGGGCCGCTTATGGGTCGGCCCGTTGACGCCGGGGCTCTTGACGCCGAGGCGGTAACCAAAACTACGTCGGGAATCATCGTCCTTGAGGAGGGGCATTATCTTGATCTGAGACGCCGCATAACGCCGCTCCACATGAAGAACCGCGCCCATGCCGCCTGTATCCAGTGCAGCATGTGTTCCGACCTCTGTCCTCGGCGGCTTCTGGGAAGCCCCCTCAGGCCCCATCTGGTTATGCGGGCCTTCGGTTCTTCCCGGGACACCGAAGAATTTCTTGATACCCAGGCCGTCCGGAACGCTGTTTTCTGCTGCGAATGCGGCATCTGCGAAATCTACGCCTGTCCCATGGAGCTTCAGCCTTGCAGGATCAATATACTTGTGAAGGAAGAATTCCGCCGCCGCGGTATCAGGGGGGAAAAAGCGGCGGACGGCGACCCCAGCCCCGATTGGCCCTACCGGAGAATCCCGTCCCGGCGCATGGCCGCAAGGGCGGGGCTGCTGGCCTATGACGGCATAGATGCCGCGGGCTTTGAGGAAGCCCTTGACTGCCAACGGGTTTCCATCCCTCTAAAGATGCACGCCGGCGCCCCTGCCCTTCCCTGTGTCCAAACGGGGCAGAAGGTTGAGGCAGGAGAGCTTATCGCCGGCATACCCCAGGGAAGCCTAGGCGCCAGGGTCCATGCGTCAATAAGCGGAACGGTGCGCGGAATCGGCGATCATATCGTTATCGAAGCGGAGAAATCCAATGAATGACGCGGTAGGGTTTATCGAATTTTCAAGCATAGCCAAGGGTATTGAAGCCGCCGACGCCATACTTAAAACCGCCGAGACAACCCTTGTCTTTGCCAAGGAAACCTGTCCGGGAAAATACAATATACTCTTTTGCGGCGAGGTGTCCTCGGTGAATTCCTCTCTAAGCGCCGCCAGGGAATTGTGCGGCCATTATGTCATAGATTCGTTAGTGATACCCAGGCTGGACAGCCAGGTGATTCCGGCCATCAACCAGACCACCCCTCCCGGCGAAGTAAGCGCCCTGGGCATACTGGAATTCTACACCGTCACCCAGGCGGTATATGCCGCCGATGCCGCAGTCAAGGCGGCGGATATAAGGCTTTTGAACGTGCGGCTTGCCACCGGCATAGGGGGCAAGTCCTTCGTGGTGTTTTCAGGCAGCGTCGCCGCCGTTAAGTCCGCCGCGGCCGCAGGCAGCGAGGAAGCCGAGCGCAACGGCACGGTGGTGGCCGTTACGGTAATCCCCAACCCCCGGCCCGAAGTATTCGCCACTCTTTTGTAAGGAATTTTATAATGGAGGAAATCGTGTTTCAGGACAAACAGCGTATTATCCAGGAATTTGTACCCGGCAAGCAGGTTACCCTGGCCCATGTGATTGCCAACCCGGACAAGGGGCTTTACAGGAAGCTCGGCGCGGTGGATATTGAATCCGGCGCCCTGGGCATTATGACCATCACCCCCGGCGAAGGGGCCGTCATAGGCGCCGACATGGCAGTCAAGTCCGCGGAAATCAAACTGGTCTTCGTGGACCGTTTTTCGGGTTCCCTTATTTTTTCAGGGGATGTATCCAATGTGGAAGCCGGCATGCGGGCGGTGCTGGACCTGCTCTCCCAAACCCTGCACTTTGCCCCGGCGGAAATCACCAAGAGCTAACGGGCATGCATATTATGATGATGGGCCCCATATCCTGCGGCAAGACCACCCTCTGCCAGCGCCTTGCGGGCCTTCCCCGGATCTATGTCAAAACCCAGACGGCAGGCATCATCGGGAAAGCCATAGACACCCCTGGAGAGTATACGGAAAACCGCAGCCTCCGGAACCGCCTGGTAGTAACCGCTGTTGACGCCGGGCTTGTGCTTTTTCTGCAGGATGCGGCTAATCGCGGCTTCTGTTTTTCCCCGGGCCAGGCCGCCATGTTTTCCAGCCCTGTGGCCGGGGTAATCACCAAGACCGACCTGGCCGGAAAAGACGACATCCGCCGTGCCAAAGATCTGCTTGCTCTGGCCGGAGCCGCCCCGGTTTTCGCCGTTTCTTCGCTCACCGGGGAAGGCGTGGCGGAGTTGACCGCCTACATTAACAGCCTGACCAACGGGAATAGGTGACGAGGGGAGTGACGGGATTTAACCCCTATAGCCTGCTGCTTACTCCGGTTTCGGGGCGGTTACGCGTCACTGATAAATTGTAACTACTCAGGACTAATGCGGGGATAGCGCCGCCACTACCGTGGCGCAATCGGCGGAATGAAGGAGCTTTTAGCCCCGAAATGGATCCGATTGGAGCGAAAGGGGCGGAGCCCCTTTGTGAGGGACCCTGCGGGTCCCCAAGCACTTGAGAACAAGAAAAATATATGAAATATCGTATATACCTGAGTAGTTACAGTTTTTGGAAAACTTCAATGTTTTTCGCTTAAGCGAAAACCTTTTTCGCCTGATAAATCCGCCTTATATATAAGGCGGAAAACTTTCTTTAATGATAAATAATCTTGATCTAATGATAAATGATCTTGATTTAATATTAAATAATCTTGATCTAATGATAAATAAAGAATATTGGAGGATAAATGAGGCAGTTCCAAAATGTCAGATTTTGGAACTGCGACCTTGAAAATTACGATTATTTCCCGATAAAAGAGGCCGTGTCCCCGGAAAAGAGGGCTTTGGGGAGCTAAAAAGGCTTTTCCGCCTAGGAGTTTGTTGCGCTTTGCGCATAAAACAGTATAAATATTCATAAAATGAATATTTATACCTATGGGCAGTTCCGGCTCGACGCCGTGCAGTTGTTCCAGAGAATCCGCCAGATACTTCAGACTTTCGGGATCGTCCTTTTCGTTTTCAGGACGCTGCCCGCTGGATACCAGCACCCCGCCGGCGCCGGCCTGCCGGGCAAACCGGAAACATTCCGCCAAGGCTCCCACCGCCTTTTTCCGGACTTCTTTTTCCAGGGAACAGGGGTTTAACCGTAGCTCTTTCTGCAGGGCGCCGGCCAAAAAGACGCTCTTTTTTTCACCCAACAGGGCCGCGATTTTATCGGCCTGAACATCCCGGCAATAGTATTCCACCGTTGAATACGGCCAGGGAGAAAGCCGTTCCATGGCCCGGGTAAGGCCTTCCAAACCTTTCTTTGAATCGGGAAATATGGCGGAAAACACAAAAGATTTATCCCTAACCATCCCGGCTTCCCAATTCAACGGCATATTCAACAATTTCGTCAAATTCGTTAATGTTAATCTGGGTCTGCCGCATCAGTTCGCAATGCTTGTCCAGCAGAGCCCGGGCGGCGTCCTTGTTCCAGGCGCGGATGGCCTCAAGCATTTCTTCGTGCTGTTTCCATGACAGTTGAACTATCTCCACCCGCTCGCTGCTCCGGTAAATCCGTTGCCGGGCTATGAGCAGCATGCTTTCAATCTCGGTTATATACTGGACAAGCCGCAGGGAGTCTGAAATCCGCGCGATTCCCACATGAAAACGGACATCCAGGTCATTATGGAGCAGGGCAAGCTCCTTTCCTATGCTGTTTTCATCATGGCTCATAATAGTATCAAATTCCCGCCAAAAGTCGTCAATGGTCCGCTGAAACCCGGCAATATCCTCTTGGGAGGCCATAGAAACGCACTTCTCAAAGGACAGGGATTCCAGAACCACCCGCAGATCCATCAAATTGAGCAGATCCCGGCGGGTAAATTTGACACAGTAAAGCCCCTTTCGTTTTACGCTGGTGATAAATCCGTTCTGGGTTAAGCGGTTGACCGCCTCCCGGACGGGGGTTCTGCTTATTCCCAACTGTTCCGCCAGAAGATCTTCCCGAATGCGGGTGCCCGCCTGGATATCCGCGGATAGTATCATTCTGAGAATTTCCGAATAAGCATAATCGGTCAAGACAGAAACATTCGGCGCCATGCATTAAACTCCATCTGCGGACCTCGCGGACAAACCTCACTCTTCACGCATAAAAGTGAAATTCCGGGGGCTTCGTTTTTTGGTGGTGATCCAGAAAGTATGATAGGGCATCAAACAAAGCCGTAATTGATGTAAAAGAACGCCATATCAAAAGCCTTCAAGTGGTTATACGGCTTCTTTGAAAAACAACAGGTCCGACGAAACGCCCGTCTGATCCGATGCCGTAACCGGCAATTATTCCCTTCTATACCTACCGTATGCTCCTTGCCGACATCATGACAGTCGTCGGTCGCTATCCGGTCATAGGTTATTCCCA
>JAISRD010000074.1 GCA_031273835.1 Treponema sp.
CGGGGCGCCTGAGACCGGTCCAGGTAGAGGGAAAGCCTTCCCGGCGCGGTCCCCGAGGGTTCCTCATAACGGATAAAACCGCCCCGCGGGGCCGGGCCGGAGGACGGCGAAGTTTCGGAGGCGAGGAGCTCCCCGATACGGCTTATGGCGATGGTTCCGGCTATGCTTTCCGGGGCGGTGTTCCGCAGGGCCGATGATTTTACCCCCGGAGAAGACAGGAGGGAGCGGTTCAGGGCGGCGGCGTCCAGCAGGGGGGCCGCCGCCGGCAAAGGGCCCCGGAGGGAGGCGAAGCCGCGGATAAGAGACGCTGCATTCGGCTCCAGGGCGGCGCTCAATTCCACGTTCCCCGAGGCGTCCCGGGCAAGGCGGCCGGTAATCCGGGCGGAACAGGATGCAAGGGAGAGAAGGAGGAACGCCGCGGGGGCAAGGCCCGGAAACCGCTTCATGTTGGCAGTATAACACTTTGGCCGCCAAAAGTAACGACCCACGGGGCCCTATTTTATATCATCCCGCAAAAATTTCTTTTCCTTTTCCTTAAGATCAAAACCCAGGGTACCCCCGGGGTTCATCACATTGCCCGGATCAAAGTGTTTCTTGAGGGCCCGGTACACCGCGTACTCGTTGCGGCCTATGCTGCCCTCAAGCCAGGGACCGAACATCTTGCCTATTCCGTGGTGATGGCTCATGGAGGCCCCGGATTTCTGGATCGCGTCGAGTATCCCCGCGTGGAAGAGCCGGTACTCCTCGGTATCGCACATACGGGTAATAAAGATCCAGTAGAGATTCGCCCCCTGAGGATACACGTGGCTCATGTGGGTCAGGCAGATGGTCTTGGGCCGGGATTTGACATAGGCCCTGACTTCCCGGTGAACCCTGCTCATATTACTCCAGTTGACGCTGCACTCCATGGTGTCCATCACCAGGCCGAAATCCTGCATGGTGTCCCGGAGGTAGGGATCGTTAAAACGGCCCTTTTCCCAGCCCCGGCAGACCAGGCCCGAAAGCCAGATTCCCCCGTATTTCCGGGCCACCCGGCGGACATTCCCGGCGCAGTTTTTGGAGAACCCCTCCTCGCCGTTGGTAAAACCCAGGTAAAGGCACATCTCGTTGATCTTAAATTTTTTTAAGTCGAAGAGCACCCTTAAGGGGCTCTCCATGACGCCGTACATGTGCATCATGATGCCCGTTTCTTCGGGGTCCGACAGGCGGAACACCGAGGGGTACCCCGCCTCGCTCTGAATGATCTCCCGGGCCGCAGCCTGGCCGGTCTCCCAATCCTTAAACATGTAGGAAAAACGCCTGATTGTCCGGGGCATGTGGCGGAACACCTTGAGGGTTACGTGGGTAAGGACCCCGAAGGCCCCTTCGCTGCCCATCATGATATGCCCCAAGTCGGGGCCCGTCGCCTTACGGGGATAGCGGTCGGTATGTATGGTCCCCGCGGGGGTCGCATAGTCCTGGCCCAGCACGATGTCCTGGATACAGCCGTAGTAGGTTGAATTTTGGCCGGCCCCGTGGGTTACCACCCAGCCGCCCACGGAGGAATACTCCCAGCTCTGGGGAAAGTGCCCGCTGGTATAGGCCCGCCTGGCGCCGAAATTCCCCACCGCGTTGTTCAGGGTCTCTTCCAGTTTTGGTCCACTCATTCCGGACTCCACGGTGATAGTTTGATCGATTTCGTTGAATTCAACCACCTTGTTGAACCTCAGTCTCATGTCCAGGGAAACTCCGCCTTTGACACATTCAACCCCGCGGGTTACCGAGGAACCCCCGCCGTATACATAGAGGGGTATCTTTTTCTTCGTACAGTACGCGACGATCTCTTCGATCTGCTCTTTGGTATCGGGATAGAGTACCACATCGGGGATATTCTCAACGACTTTTTTTCGTATCCGCATAAGATCGTACATGGTCTTGCCGTAGGCCACCGAAAGCCGGGCATAGTCGTCGGTACGGACAAAGTCTTTTCCGGTGATTTCCTCAAAGCGCCTTATATGGGCCCTGGAGATCCTTACCGGTATATCGAATTCCACCGGGTCCAGTCCCAGATCCTCGCTGTACTCCTTAAAATCGTCGTCGCAGAGGCCGAAATTTTCCTTCATCAACTTATAAAGGGATTCCCGGGGAACCTTTATTTCCTTCGGGTCCCCCCACTTAAAGATGGAACGCCAGGAATCGGGGGGAACCTCGCCGTGGTACCAGGCCGGTTCAAAATCCTTATACGTGTGGGCCATTTCTTTATCTCCTCATTTTGGGATCTTTTCAAAACACAAAGCTTTGACAGGATCCCCTGTTTTTTTAGGGAGCACCGGCTTTACGTCCCGGGCTCCGTTAGAAAATATTTTTCAAAACGGCCGGTTTTGAAAAATCCCCAATACCTTGCGCAGTTCCCCGTACAGGGGCGACAGTTTAGCGAAGATCCGCGAAAAGACCTTCTGGTACAACGCTTCGTATATTTCCGACGCCCTTCTATCGGGAAGAAATTCATCCTTGACGTGCACCATTGATAATACCCCCTCTTCCCAGGAATCAAAAGCCCCCAGGGCTTTGAAGGCCGCCAGGGCGGCGCCTATACCCGCCGCCTCATGGGTCTGAATCCGGTATACGGGAATGCCGAACATGCTGGCGGTGATCCCGCAGACTTCATTACTCCGGGAGCCTCCGCCGGCGACATAGAGGGATCGTATTTTCATGCCCCCCCGTTTCTCCATGCTCCGCAGGCCCTCCATAAGGGCAAAGTTGATTCCCTCAATAATGGCCCGGTAAAGGTGTATCCGGGTATGTATATCGGAGAAGCCTATTACCGAGCCCTTGGCGAAGGGCATGTCTATTCCGGGGGTAAAATAGGGCTGCAGAATAAGGCCGTCGCAGCCGGGCCTTATCTCCTTGAGCCTTTCGTCGAGGAGCCGTTCCGCGTTGATCCCCAGCCGGGCGGCCTCTTCATTTTCCTTTCCGGCAAATTCCCGCTTGAACCACGACAAAAGCCAATAGCCCCGGTAGATTTCTATTTCGGGGTTGTACCAGCCGGGAACCACGCCGGGATAGGCGGGCATATACCTGATCGGTTCCAGGTATTTTTTCGTGGCGAACTGTACGGTGGCGGTGGTCCCGAAACTCAGGGCGGCCTTGTCTTCCGAAAGGCAGGAGAGTCCCAGGGTTTCACAGCCCTTGTCGCTCCCCGAAGCGGCCAGGGGGATCCCGGCCCTTATGCCCGTAGCTTCGGCGGCCCCGGCGCTTATCGTCCCCAGCATGGCGCCCGGTTCGGCAAGTTCACAGAAGCCCTTGTCTTCTGTTTCCCAGATAAAGCGTAAAATATCGCCGCTTTTCATCCAGATCTTGTTCCGGTAATCAAAGGGCAGATGCCCGACGATGCCGGCGTATGAATCGGCCAGATTTCCGCAGAGTTTGTAATTAAGCCAGGTGGAAATAAACACCAGCTTTTCGGTTTTCCGCCAGATTTCCGTTTCATGGACGGAAACCCAGTTACAGTGGGATACCTGCCGCATGTGCTCCACCCTTTCCAGCATCCGCGCCCCCTTAAGGATCGCCGCGAAAAAATGGGGCAGCGTTTTGAGGTCCCCCGCCTTGCGGTCGTCAAGCCAGAGTATGGCGTCCCGCAGGGGCCTGTTGTCCTTATCCAGGCACAGCAGGGTATCCCGTATGGTTGTGCAGGAAACCACGGCGATTTCCTGCCAGAAAGAAGCGGCCCGGGCCTTTAAGGCGAGGCTTGCCTTACAGAGTTCGTCCCAATAAAAATCCGGCCTTTGTTCCGCCCAGCCGGGCTCCTTTGAAAAATAGGGTTCCTTGAAGGCCCGCTGGGCCTTCAAGATAATTTCGCCCCCGGGATTTACCAGCAGGGCCCGCATACTCTGGGTTCCCAGGTCGAAAACAAGGGCCAGGGGTTCAGCGGGCATAACCGGCCTCCCTGAGTATGTTGCTGGTAACAATCACATCCACCCCAAGGCCGAGAACATTTTCCGCCGCGGGGCTCCCGATCTCCAGGGGCTCGCGGATAGTGATGGAAGCGAGAAAGCCCATGAGTTCCCGGATTTTTCCCTTGGGGATTTCGCCCGAGGTACGCACCGGAATGACCGGAACCCCGGGAAAACCGGTACGTACCGTGGTGGTTACGGTCCTGACGGGATTAACGATCTCCGCCTCGGCGAAAGCCGCGCCGCGTTTACATTTATTTCCGCTTATACGCAGGCCCTCCGGAGCGGTTTCCACGTGAAGGGCGCATCCGTTGGGACAGACAATACACAGTAGTTCCCTCATATTTTTTCCTCCAGGGTGAACTGAACCTCCGACCCCTTCTTTAGTCCGGCGGAGCTAAAGTCTATGATCACCCGTTCCATCTCCGGGGGGCGGAGTTGATTGTAGGTCCGGCTGAAAAGTTCCCTGCCCTCCGATTCTGCCCTGACCAGGCTCTTTCCCCGTTCCCTTTTTGTACGAAAGAAAACCGCCGTTTCCTTCTCCAGCGCCTCCGTATTAAGGCGCTGGGGGACTAAACAGAGAAAATTTGAATCGGCCCTGAGCGCCGCAAGGCAGTCTCCGGCCACAGGACTGCCTGAGACCGCCGGGCCGCCGAAAGCGCCCTTTCCCAGGGCGGCAAGGGCGGCGTTTTGCCCCGCCGCCCGGCCGGTTTCCGAAACATAGTCGGCCAGATCGTTAACCAGCAGGGCGTTGCCGCAGCAAAAGATCCCCGGAACCGAGGTCATGTAGGTCTGATCGCAGAGGGGTCCCCTGGCGGCCCCGTCCAGGATCACCCCCAGGGTTTCGGCCAGTTCGTTTTCCGGGATCAACCCCACCGAAAGAACCAGGCCGTCGCAGCTTATCCTCTCTTCCGTTCCGGGCAGGACCTTCATGGCCTCATCCACCGAGGCGATCTCCACCGCCTCAAGCCGCTTCCTGCCGAAGACCCGCGTAACGGTTTTGCCCACATGGAGGGGGATGTTAAAATCACCCAGGCATTGGACGATATTCCGGGAAAGCCCGGAGGGGGTGCTTTTCGCTTCGTACACCCCGATAACCTCGGCGCCCTCCAGGGTAAGCCGCCGGGCCATAATGAGGCCTATGTCCCCGGAACCGAGGATCACGCAGCGGCGGCAGGGAAGCCGCCCCAGTATGTTGGTATAGTACTGGGCGGCCCCGGCGGTGATCACCCCGGCGGGACGGGTCCCGTGTATGGAGACCTGCCGGGCGGTCCGTTCCCTGCAGCCCGTGGCGAGTACCAGGGTTTTTGCCCTGACCCGGTCCATGCCCTCTCCGGAACTCAGGGTCAGGGTAAAGCCCTCCTCTTCCCTGTGCACACGGCTGACAAAGGTGAGGAGCCGCCTTTCAACGGAACTCTTCCCCAATTCATCAATATCCCGCTGGGAATATTCGGGACCGGAAAGTTTTTGGCCGAAGCGGATCACCCCGAAACCGTCGTGGATACACTGTTTCAGTATGCCCCCCAGACGGCCCTCCCTTTCGATGAGCAGGGTCTTCGCCCCCGCCCCGCCTGAGGCAAGGGCCGCCGCGAGCCCCGCCGGGCCGCCGCCTATGACCGCCACATCACAGATCACCCTTAACCTCCCCGAGGAGCAGCTCGCTTCCCGCCCCGTTTTTGGTAACCGCCTCCAGGGGGATCCCCTTTTCCGCGGCGATAAGCTGCAGTACCAGGGGGCCGCAGAAAGCCCCCTGACAGCGGCCCCCTCCGGGACGGACCCGCCGCTTCACCCCGTCCAGGGTATCGCAGGGCACGGGCCTCCTCAGGGCGTCGAGTATTTCCCCCCTGCTGACCTCTTCGCAGCGGCACAGGATGACGCCGTAATCGGGATTACACTGTATCAATTCATGCCTGGCTTCTTCGTCCAGGGCGGCGGTGTGGGGGATGGGTTTACGGAAGGGATTGAAGGCCCTGTTCGGTCCTACGGACCTGCCCGCCGCGTTAAGAATTTCCACCGCAAAACGGGCCAGATCCTCCGCGATGGCCGGAGCGGCGGTAAGCCCCGGGGATTGTATCCCCGCGGCGTGAACGAGATTTGCCGTCTTCCGCCCCCTGGATACCACAAAATCTTCCTCGTAGGTGGGGGCCCGTATCCCCGTAAAACTGGCGATAACCTGGCCTTCCGACAGGGCGGGGCAGGTTTCCCGGAATTTGGCAAAGGTTACGGCGATTGAATCCGCCTGGGTGGCAAAGTTTTCCCGCTCCGGGGTTTCCACCGCGTCGGGGCCCACCAGCAGATTGCCGTGGACCGTGCGGATCATCCCCCCTCCCTTGGTATGGGCGCTCCCCCCGGCCTCCCCCCGCTCCGTTTCACCGCTTCTCCGCCGGGGGCCGGCGAACATTTTACTGGCTATGGTCCGTATCAGGGTATACTTTTTATCCAGAATAGAGTTGGTCCCCCTCCGGGGATGGATCGAATAGAAACGATCCCCCGCCATGGCCGCGATATCCTCGGCAAATACCCCGGCGGCGTTGATCACCACGCCGGGGTAGATCGTTCCCCGGTTGGTCTTTACCGAGGCGATCCTTCCGCCACCGGTGTCCATCCCCAGTACCGCCGTATCAAGGCTCAGCTTGACGCCGTTTTCCACGGCGTTTTCCCCATAGGCTATGGTGAGGCCGTAGGGGCAGACAACCCCCGCGGTGGGGAAAAACAGGGCCGCCGCGAGATCTTCCCCCAGACCCGGCTCGAGGCGGTGGAGTTCCTTCTTTAAGACCAGCCGGGCGCCGGGCACTCCAAGCCACTTCCAATAGACCAGGCTCAGGTACAGGATCGGAATAAAAGCCCTTTTGCTGAAACAGAGGTACTGCCCGGTCCGCCTGAAGGGCACCCCCAATTCACCGCAGATCCTGTCGTAGGCGGCGTTTCCCCTTTTATTGTAACGGTACTTGGCCGACCCCTTGCGGAGATCCAGGCCGGGGTGAACCATGCCGTCGTTTCTGCTTGAGGCGTGCATAGCAAGGTCGTGTTCTTTTTCTACCAGCAGTATCTTTAAATCATGCCGGGCAAGTTCCCTGGCGGCGGCGCAGCCGGTAACGCCCCCGCCTATGACCAGCACGTCGGGCCGCTCCCCGTCCAGCAGGGTATCCTCCACCGGGGGAAGCTCCATGGAGGGGATGCCGGGGGTAAAGGTTATCCTGTTCACCAGGGGGCGCCTCCTGTCCAGCGCCATGATACCGGCCCGGACCAAATCGTCCCAGTTATCCAGTTCGCCCTCAAGACAAAGACAGCCGTCCTCGGAGAGGGCCCTTACCCTGCCCCCGAAAACCTTTTCGAGTTTCCTGTTGATCTTCCTTAAAGAGGGCATGCTTTAAGTATAACCGAAAGATCGCCGGACATACAGTGTTTTGCCGAAATTTCTTAAAAGGAAGTCTTAAAATACTCGCCGGTTATTGCCGGTATTCTCGCGCTTAATACTTCAAGTTTCTCAAAAATTTTGGCGGCCCCCCCGCCTGCCGGCGCGTGTCTGCCGCGCCGGGGTGGAAATAAGCGGGGTGTTACCGGACTTTTTCGAGGATCAGCCCGTCCCGGCCAAAAGTACCCCCGGTGAGTTTCAGAGCGGTGGGTGAAAGAATTTCGGCGGCCTCCGGCGCTGTACTACCGGAATAGCCGGACTTTCCGGGCAGCAGCGCCGCGCGCTTCCCGCTGTCGTTGTCCCGTGTGTATGTTCCGATGTATTCTTCCGTCTCAAATGACATTGACCACGAGTCTTCCGTCATTATGAAGGTTACCGGTATTGCATGCCCCTTACCAAAGGTGTCGATCTTCGTTCCCTGCCAGGTTCCCACAAAGGGATTGGGCGCCACCGTTACTCTAAAGGCGGCGCTCCTGCCCCCTATCGTTACCGTGACTACTTGGTTTCCCCCCTTGAACCTGTCGTACCCCGAGATTTTAAGGCGCGAAACATCCACGAGCTCTATCGAAGCCGCCCCGGTCCGCGTCCCCTGAACAGTCATGCCGGCCAGGTTGAGTTCCTCCCCGTTTTCGTAGTTCAACTTTGCCGGGGGCCTGGTGATCGATATGGCCTGCATCGACACAAAGGTTACGGGAAAGCTCGCCGTCTTTCCCAGATAGGTAATAAACACCTCCTGCTTCCCCGCGCGGTTCTTGTCAAAGCTCGAAAGGTTTCCCTGCGTGATAACCACAGGCTTTTCCCCCAGGCCATCCCAGGTTCCCCTTACCACGAGGCCCTCCAGGTCGAGGTCTTCCCCGGTAAAATAATCGGTCTTATCCGGCGGGGAGGCCAC
>JAISRD010000078.1 GCA_031273835.1 Treponema sp.
GCAGGACGTGGTACAAAGACTTGTTCATACATGCGCGCCCTGATAAGACCCCACGGCTTTACCGGTAGGGTAAAAATACCCGCCTCCAAGTCCCACACCATAAGGAGGCTCTTGATGGCATCCCTCTGCGACGGAGTTTCCCGCATTGAAGGGCCCCTGGATTCCCTGGACGCCCAATCCTGCGCCGCCGCGTGCCGCGTACTCGGTGCCGACGTGGACGAAGAGCGGGATGGCGGGGGCCGGCTGGCGGCCTGGACCGTGCGGGGCCTCCGGGGCGGCCTTCCCGCGGGCTTATCCGGCGGTCCAATCCCCGCTTCCGCGGAGTTCCGGATTGACGCGGGTAATTCGGGCACCACCCTGTTCCTTGCCCTGGCCGCCGCCGCCCTCGGGGGGATGCCCTTTACCTTTACCGGGGATGATCAGCTTGGCCGCCGCAGCGCCGGACCGCTTCTGGACGCCCTAGGGGAATTGGGCGTTTCGGTCCGGTCGAACAGGGGCTGTGTCCCCATTACGGTCCGCGGTCCCTGGAGGGGCGGCCGGGTCGCCGTGGACTGCCCCACAAGCCAGTACCTTTCGGCGCTGCTCATCGCCGCCCCCCTTGCCCCCCCGGGAACCCTTACCGAGATCGACGTGCCCCTGCTCAACGAAAAACCCTATGTGGAAATGACCCTGTCCTACCTTGATAAACAGGGGCTTTTGGCGGGCCCGGCCCGGCGGAAAGCGGGGGCCGGACCGGAGACGGGGATACGGTATAAGAGCGACTTCTCCTATTTCCGCATACCCGGAGGTGCTTCGTATAAACCCATGAACGGCCCCGTGCCGGGGGATTTTTCCTCCGCGGCCTTTCCCGCCGCGGCGGCGGTCATCACCGGCAATCCCCTTGTTTTATCCGGCCTTGACATGGAAGACACCCAGGGGGACAAGGTTTTTTTCGATTACCTTGAGCGCATGGGCTGTACGGTGAAAACCACCGGGGCCGAAACCGGGAACGGCCCGGATCTGACGGTGATCCCCCCCGCCGGGCGGCTTCGGGGGGGGACCTTCGATCTTAACGCCACCCCCGACATGCTCCCCGTCATGGCGGCCCTGGCGGTATATGCCGGGGGGGACACCCTTCTTACCAACGCGGCCCACGCGCGCCTCAAGGAAACGGACCGTATCGCCGTAATGGCGGAGGAATTGGGCCGGCTGGGAATTTCCTGCGAGGAAAGGCATGACGGCCTTTTAATCAGGGGCCGTTCTTTCAGGACCCCGCCGGAGGGGCCGGGGGAAAACCGGAACCCCCCGGTTCTTGACGGCCGGGGGGATCACCGCGTTGTGATGGCCCTGGCCTGCGCCGCCCTGGGCTTTTCCGGCCCCGCCGAAATTGCCGGGGCCGAGGCGGCCGATGTAACCTATCCGGGCTTTATGGAACTTCTTGGCGCCGAAGAGTATACTTGAACGGATGCGCATTATCATTGTAGGAGCGGGGCTTGTGGGGACCCAGCTTGCCCGCCATCTTATCGAAGAAAAGCACGATGTTTCCCTGATTGAGTCCAACGCCGAGCGGGCCAGGCATGTGTCGAACCGCCTTGACTGCATGGTATTCCAGGACGAGGGGAATTCCATCCGCGTCCTGGAAGAAGCGGGGGTCGCGAAGGCCGACGCCCTGGTCTGCGTTACCGATTCGGATGAAGTCAACATGATAATCTGCGGTTTAGCGTCGCGGTATCCGGGGCTGCTTAAGATCGCCCGCGTCAGGAACGATGAATACGTAAAGCGGAATTTTCAAAAGCTCCCCCAGGGGGGCCCTTCCATGGGGATAGATTTTTTTGTTCACCCCGATGTGGAAGCGGCCCGTTCCGCCCTGAACGCGATTGAACACGGCGCCATAGGGGACATCCTCTCCTTTGCAGGAACCCCCTATGAATTGGGGTCCATTGACATTGCCCCCTCATCTTCCTTTGACGGCCTGCTGCTTTCGGAATTCCACGGCCTGATCCAGGGGGAATGTCTTATCACCCTGGTGGAACGCGGCGGACGGACGATACTTCCCACGGGGGCAACCCGGCTCGAAGCGGGGGACCGTATTCATCTGCTCGCAAAGGAAGAAGAACTGGACAGGGGATTTAAGATGGCGGGCCGCACGGAAAAACCGATACGCAGGATCGGCATCGTAGGCGGCGGCCGGCTGGGTTCCCTCATTGCGGCGGGGCTTCTGGATCAGGATAAGCGCGGCGAATACGAGGATATAGACGCCGGCGAAGAGCGGCCCCACTCCCGGAAGGAAAAAAAGGCGGGCTTTTTTTCCTTTTTTAAAACCCTGATCCCTAAGAGTTTTAGGAAGGTGATCATCATCGAGGAGGACTACCGGCTCTGCAAAGAACTGGCCGCCCGCTTTCCCGAAGCCCTGGTTCTTAACGAGGATATTTCCGAGGAAAGCTTTATCAGCGAAGAGAGCATTGACGATCTCGACCTCATTGTTACCGCCACGGAACATCAGGAACTCAATATCATTACGGCGGTATACCTTAAATCACGGGGGGTAGAGCGGGCGCTTGCCGTGGTTTCAAGCGCCGGTTACGCGGCGATAGCCAGGCGGCTGGGGGTCGACGTGGTGATCCCCATGAAATCCGTGGTGGTCGATTCCATACTTGCCAAGCTCATGGGGGGCGACATACGGGGGCTCCACCGGCTCGGCGAAGGCACTGTGGGGATACTGGAAATTGACATCAGGGCCGGCTCCCAGGCGGAAGGAAGGGCCCTCAAGGATTTCCCCCTGCCCGAAGGCGCCCTTATCATGCTGGTCAACCGCGAGGTGGAGGAAGACTTTATACCCCGGGGGGATTATGTATACACCGCGGGACACAGGCTTATCCTTATCGCCCGCAGCGGGACCGAAGGCGAAATTGAAAAGATATTCGGGGCCCGCAAATGAGGCGCATATTCCGCCTCCTCTTTATTGTCGTACTGCTCATCGGCCTTGCCATGATCTTCCCCCTGGCCCTGGCCCTGGCGGAAAGGGAAAGCGCCATGGCAGGGGCCTTCGGCCTTACCATGGCGGGGATCTTCGCGCTGTGCCTGCCGGTGATTTTTGTTACCAGGAAACAGCAGATACGGTTCAGTTCCCGGGAGGGCTTCCTGCTGGTGTTCTTAAGCTGGGCGTCGGCCTGTCTTATCGGGGCGCTCCCGGCCTTTATATCGGGGTACATCCCCCGGTTTTCAAGCGCGTTGTTTGAAAGCGTTTCGGGCTTTACCACCACCGGCGCTTCGCTTATCGCCGATCTCCACTCCGCGCCCCGGTCCCTTATCTTTTGGCGGGGGGAAACCCACTGGCTGGGGGGCATGGGGATGGTGGTCCTCACGGTGGCCCTCCTCCCCCTGCTGGGGGTCGGGGGCTTTCAGCTTATCAAAGCGGAAACCACGGGGCCGGAAAAAGACAGGCTTACCCCCAAAATCACCGAAACCGCGAAGCTACTGTGGATCATGTATATAGCCCTTACCGCCCTTGAAGCGGCCCTGCTCCGGCTTGCGGGTATGGATTGGTTTGACGCGGTATGCTACGCCTTCTCTACCCTTGCCACCGGGGGCTTCGGCTCCCGGAATGAAAGCCTTGCGGCTTTTAACTCCCCCCTTATCGAATGGATAGTCCTTTCCTTTATGATTATCGCGGGCTTCAATTTTTCCCTTTCCTTCCGTTTGTTAAAGCGGAACTTCGCCGAAGTACTTCATAACAGCGAAGCGAAGGGTTATTTTACCATCATCCTTGTTTCGGCGGCGCTTATTGCAGCCGCTCTTATCGCCCGGGACCCGGCGGGGCCCGGAAACAGCATCAGGCAGGCCCTGTTCTTTACCGCCTCGATAATCACAACCACCGGTTTTTCCACGGGAAATCCGAATCTTTTACCCCCCCTTGCCCAGGGCGTTCTGCTGATACTTATGTTTGTCGGGGGCTGTTCAGGTTCGACCGCCGGGGGCGTTAAGGTGGTCCGTTATGTGGTCCTTTTTAAGCAGGCGGGAAATGAGTTAAAGAAGCTCATCTATCCCCGGGGGGTTTTTTCGGTACGGCTTAACAACAAGGTGGGCCGCAAGGACGTGGTTTACGGCGTCGCCGGATTTATCTTCCTGTACTTTTTCCTGGCCGCCCTGGGCATACTGGTAACGGCAAGCGCCGGGACGGATCTCTTTTCGGCGCTTAACATATCCCTGGCCAGTATCGGAAACATAGGCCTTGGGCTGGGAAACGCGGACCCCGCGGTGATCCTGGCCCTGCCGGCCTATGTCAAATGGTTTCTGTCTTTTTTGATGATCGCCGGCAGGCTGGAACTGTGGGCCGCCTTAGTGTTTTTATCCCCGGATTACTGGCGGTGAGCGGCGTCCTCCCCCCCTGTACTCGCTAGCTGGTAGGGAGCGGTGTCTCTGAATTGCGTATCGGCCACGGACCGGGATTCCGGGTGTACGTATGTCAAAGATTGCCGATGATGCCGGGCTGGGCAGGGGAAGCCTTTACAAGTCCCTTTCACAAAACGGCAATCCCTCATTTGAAAAAATCCTGAAACTTCTGTCTTCCCCGGGGTTCAGTTTGCGGCTTGCCCCCAGTATCCAGTGAATTATAAAACCCCGGCAGCCGGTTATCGGCCAGGCTGCGGAAAATAACCGCTGCCATTCGGCGCAGACACGCTCGGGCAGTCCGGAAGTGAAATTAATAGTGAGCCGGAAGGTTTTGGAGTCGGTTCGGCGGGGGGTAGAGAAGGGTTTGAGGATACGCATGGATAGCATCTCCTTTGGGAAAAAGGATAAATGCACGATAAGTGCACGATGCTACGAATCTTGAAAAACACCGAAAAGCGGGTTTCTGCTAATTCCTTGTATGATAAGGAATTAGCTTTTTCCCCAGGGAGGATTCGAACCCCCACAAGCAGATCCAGAGTCTGCCGTGCTACCATTACACAACCGGGGAGTAATATACTCTACTTCTTACCGCAACTCATCTTGCGATGCCCTAAATCGTATAAAATGGTCAAAAAATTGTCAAGTATGCCGGGAACACTGATGTTTATGTACGCTCACCAGAGTTCAAGATGGTTCACCACGGTCCTATGTGTCGTTTTTATGTGTCATTTTCGGGGCTTGGGTCTTGAAGGGCAAAATCGTATTGCCGCACCTGTTTTTTGGCCTTTTCCTGGTCTTTCTCGGTTTAGCGGTCTTTTCAGAAGGATTATGTCCATTCTTTAGTTAAATGTCATTTAAAACCACAAATAAAACAATAAAATGAAAAAAAACAATAAATATTAGTTGACAAAATTAAAAACATGGTGTATATTAATTATGAAAACAATCATTGATTGTTTTACAATGCAAGGGAGGCATGAGATGAAAGAGAATACAGACATGATTTCAATACGTGTTTCCCCCGAATTAAAGGCTTCACTCAAGAAGGCTGCTGCTCTGAAACAGATGTCTATTGCCGAATATGCCATACCTATTTTAAAAGAGCATTCTGAAAAAGATATAGCTAATATGGAAACTACGTACGGACCGCTGCTGAAAACTTGGGGGATTGCGAGTTTAGCCACTCTTCCTCTCGCGTTACTCAGCCCTGTTGCAGCAACAGTAGCTGCTGCTGCTGCTGCGGGCACTGTGGTTGGAGCCATTAAGGGGATAAAAAGTGAATAGTGTTTCCCCGAAACTTAATTTTGCAATAAACCCAAAGCCCGTGAGGGCCAAAAACCATATATCTGATAAAATGCAGGAGGAACCCAGTAAGTCCAGGCGCCGTATCCAGTCGGCGGGTAGCCAAGGGGAATCGTTTTGCGAGCATCCCTGGTATTCTGAACACAACAATATGCGCACAGTTCAAATATCTAATATATTTGAACCGGTATATTGCTGCCTTTTTAATCCCAGGCTACGGCAACAATTACAAAGCAGAAAAAAATGTACAAGCCAGAACACCATGTTTACCCGGTGTTTCGAGCCGGTGGGCCAAATCAAGAGCATCACCAGTACAATCAACCAATCAAAAAGAGTTTCTGTTGAGTCGAAAGACCTAATAGTATCGCAGGTGCAAAACGGTCTCGCTAAAGCCAGAGCACCCAAACCGGTGAAAACCGGAAACCACTTTGTCCATGACAAAGTTGGTGTGTCTTTAAGACTCGGGGTGCCAGATGCGGAGACTTTTACAGAGATTTAATAAAGAAAAAGTTCAATCCTCTCTCTTCCCGCAACATCTAGGCTCCTCGAATCTGAAGGAGTCAAATATGACTACAGAATCTATTTTACCGTCTGCCTCGCCGCTTTTAAGCCGTGAGGCTGCCGCTCATTACCTTTCTTGTTCGCTCGGAATGCTTCGTAAGCTCCCTATCAAGCGAACCATGGTTGGTCGCTGCATCAAGTATAAAAAGACTGCGCTTGATGCATACATCGACCAAAATACGGAGGGCTACCAGCATGGCAAAGACTAGCCTCATCCCAGTTGTTAAGAA
>JAISRD010000199.1 GCA_031273835.1 Treponema sp.
GCAGGGGAGGCCGCGATGAGCGTTACCACCAAAAGGGGGGACACGGGTTTCACCGATCTTGCCGGGGGGCGGGTCCCCAAGAACGATCCCCGTATCGAAGCCCTGGGGGTTCTGGACGAACTGGACGCCTTTCTGGCCGACGCCCGGTCCGCCCTCGAGGGGGCCGTTGATGGAGCGGAAGGAACGGGGGGCGCTAAAGTGGGGAACGATGACGCTGAGAGCGAAAAAAATGAAAAAACGGCGATACTGGACGCGGTGCGGCGGGAACTTTTCCAAATATCCGCCCTTTTAGCCGCGAAAGATCCCCGCAAGTCCGCTTCCCAAATAAAAGGATCCCTGGAGCGCGTCGAAGGGTGGGCGGCGGGGCTTGAAAAAAAGTACCCCATGAGGGGATTTTTTTACCGCTGGACAAAGCCCGGGGCGATCAAGCTGAACATAGCCCGCACGGTCTGCCGCCGGGCGGAACGGCGTCTCTACCCGCCCTCCGAAGAGGAGCCCGCCCCGGAGGGCCGGGGGGCCTCCGGACACCCGGTGAGATCCGGACACCCGGCGGCTTTCGGAATCGGCCCCTTCATCAACCGCCTGTCGGACCTGCTTTTTTTACTGGCCCTTGCCGAGGAACGGTCCGGCAGGCAAGAAAGCGCCCCGGCAACATGACCGAAACCCGGCATATCGTCCATACCATAGCCCCCGTGTATAACGGGGATTCGCGGACGCTGATACTGGGGACCATGCCTTCACCCCAATCCCGCTCGGCGGCGTTTTACTACGGCCATAAACAAAACCGTTTCTGGACCATACTCGGCGCGGTATTCGATACGGAGATAGGCGGTTCAAGGGCACGCAAAAGGCAATTTCTGCTGGATCACCGTATTGCCCTCTGGGATGTCCTTGCCGAATGTGATATATCGGGAGCCTCCGACGCATCAATACGGAACCCCGTTGCCAATGATTTCGGCCCCCTCTTTGAGACGGCGGAGATTCAGGCGGTTTTAACCACCGGAAGAACGGCTTATGGGCTTTACGGTAAATTATGCTCCGCCAGGTACGGCGCGCCGTTTTTTTATCTGCCCTCCCCGAGCCCGGCCAACTGCGCCATGAGCCTGGAACGGATCACGGAGCTTTACAGGGAACTGCTGCGGGGGACCGGGGGGGCCGCATGATCAGCCCTTTATGATTGCCGCGGTGAGTTTCAGCGGGATTTCCCCGTTGTTGGCGATGCTGTGGGAAGCGCCGTTCCCGGTAACCATAACGTCCCCCGGTCCGACGGGAACTTCCTTCCCGTCGTCGTTCACCACGCCGCCGCCCTCGATAATAATGTAGAATTCCGTTTCCCCATGATGGGGGTGGTAGCCGATTGACGTTCCCGGAGGCAGGGTAATTTCCGCGAACATACTGGTGTTACTTTGTACGGCCCCCTTTCCTTCTACATAATGGACAAAACTAAGCGCCCCCTTTCCATCCCGAACATGCTCCCTGCTTTCAACCTTCAATTCGTCGCGGCGGTATACCATTCCCGGCCTCCTTATAACCAAATATAATCAATAAAAAACAATTCCCTGATCTGGCCAAGACGGAGCAGGCCGTTGAATCTGCCCAGAAGGGTCCTGTTTATTTCTTCAACCTCGGCGGCGCGCAGTTCCTCAGCGCTTAAGGAACCGAAATAACCGGCCACCTCGTTTTTAAAATCCGGAATTCTGGAAACCAGTTCCTCCGCATAGGGAAGGTCCCCGCCGTTATAGGGAAAGGCTATGGTAACGATCACCGTTTCCGGGTTTTCCCCGCCTGAGGAAACCCGCAGGGTCCCAAGGCCGGAAAAAATATTCTCCCCCCCGGAGACTTCATTTTCCGCAGGGAAGGTTTCCGCCCTTTGGGGTCCCGGCCCTCTGCGGATAAAACCGTATGCCGTACCCACGGCAAGGACCAGCGCCAGGGCGAGGACGATACCCACCAATATACGGTACAGTGCCAGGAGGGCCGAAGACGGACGATCTTCCACACGCTTCATGGTCCTATTATAACGGGGCGCGGACCCTTTGGTAAGGGTCAATGCAGCCTGAAACGCTCCGAAAATTCCTTGAGATGGCTGCCTATAAAAATGGCGCCGTAGGTGGTGATCACAAGGCCCATGGTAATTCCCAGGGGCAGGAGGAACGAGGAACCCTGGGATACGGCGACGCGGCTAAAATCCTCGTTAAAAAAGGAAGCCGCCAGTGAAAAAAGCGCGATAAACCCCACAATGGCCCAGCCCCGTACCGGAACTCCGCCGGGTATTTCATAGGCTGGAATTTCTTCTTCCGCTTCGGCGTCGATACGGGCCAGGACGGCGTCTTCAAAGCCGGGAGCGTCGGGAAAGAAATCGTTTTGGAGGCAGGATCGGGCCGCTTCCAGGAGCCGTGTTTCCGACGCGCAGCGTCCGCAGAACAGGATATGCAGGGCCATGGAAAAACGCAGCCCCAGGGGGGGAAGGTCCCCACCGTCGTATTCATACACAGCGTCCATTACTTCTTTACATTTCATATTTTTTCCTTAAGCTCAAGCGGGACATCAATGATAAAGCCGGGTATCTTAAACCCGGTATCACCGGTAGCCCTCAAGTTCCTGCCGGAGCAGTTTTTTTGCCCGAAATACATGGGATTTAACGGTATTTTCGGGAAAACCGGTTATCACCCCAATCTCCTTTATCGAACGGTTGTAGAAAAAGAACAGGTCCACGCAGACCCGGTACTTTTCCGGCAGTTCCGCCACCGCCTTCTCCACCGCCGTCCTTGCCGCCTCCCGTATGGTAAAAACTTCGGGAGTTCTGTCATCCTTAGTATCTTCCTCCTCCGCAAGGCTGCGGTATTCCTTCCTCCTGGTTATTCCGTTTACCGCCGTATTGTAAGCGATACGGTACAGCCAGGTTGAAAACCGGGCATGCCCCTTAAACCTGCCCAGATTCCGGTAGGCCTTGAGAAACACATCCTGGGTAAAATCCGCCGCGTCCTCGCGGTTATGGAAAAAACTCAGGCCCAAGGCGTAGACCGCCTTCTGATAACGGCTTACCAGCAAACGGAACAATTCCCGCTCCCCCGCCGCAATCTGGCTTACCAGCAGGGATTCATCAAATTCATCCTCCGGCTCCCCTGCGCCGAAGATGCTCATGAAGACTTTTCGCCGCGTTTAATAAAGTAATAACCAAGCAGGCCCGCCCCAATGGCAAGGGGAATGAGCCCCCCCAAAAGGCCGTACCCCGGTCTTCCCAAAAGGGCAAGAAATACGGTTAACGCGGCGCCCAGGGCTGCCAACAGCAGCCCCGCAAGCAGGCTGAACGCGGAAAGATCAAAATCCGGCTTAAGGTATTGCCCGGCCTTGATAAGCAGTATTTTACGTTTGTGGTTCCATAGCAGATAGAAGAAGACAACCGCCGCGCTCATCACAATTCCGACTATAGGAATTATTGCGATGATCACCTGGGCCGCGCTGGAATTTTCCATAAAAAGCCTTTCCTTCCCAATTACAGCCTAATTTAACCTAAAAATATCCTTTTGTCCAGATTTAGACCCTGAAGTTTAAAAAAAGTTGCCCTGCCTTGTTGACGAAATTCCTCCCTCCCGTTAATATAAAGGTGGCGGTTCCAAAACGGCAGATTTTGGAACCCGCCCAGGTCTACTGCGGCCGTCGTATAACGGTATTACCCTAGCTTCCCAAGCTCGTGACGCGGGTTCGACTCCCGTCGGCCGCTGATTCTGTAGTTCCTTACAGGATAAGGACTTAGCCTACCCGAAAACGGGCGGCATATCGCATGAAAAGGCGTGAGTGACACTGAAAAGTGACATTCTATGCCGTAAAGGGTGGGTATGCCCCCAAGAAAAATCCGGAAACCCTTCACCCTCTACCAGAAAAAGACCCGGACAGGCCCGGTATGGTACGCCCGGTTCTGGAATGAGCCTGCCATGCGATACGCCGCCGCCAGGTCTACCGGAATCCCCGCAGAAAGGAAGAAGCTGCCTGGCTTATAGCGGCCCCCGACAGAGATCCGCGCGCCCGGTTTGCGGTTCTTCTGGGAATGTTCTGTGGTTTGCGCCGGAGAGAAGTCCGGGGCTTGTCTTGTTATATAGTGATTGGATCGGTATGCCATACATTGGTGGAGCATTTGCAGGTAATGACCTACGCCATGTGGCTGGCATCCATGGCGCCCCCCTGCCGGGTAACAGTGTGGAGTTTGTAAAGCAAACTCCACGTCCAAACGTGCAGCGTTTGGGCCGGGCTAATCCCCGGTGCCCGCGGCGGCCTTAACAAGGGCGTCTTCCACCGCCTGGAGAAAGCCCAGACTGGACAGGGTCGCCCCCGCAACAACATCAACGTCGGGGGTATTTTCTTCCAGAACCACGGCGCTCAGTTCTTCCATGGCGGGGAACCCCACAAAGGGATCGTCCCTGGAATCAATGATCTCAATGTCCGTAATATTCCGCTCATCCACCCGGACGGATACAATGACCTCCCCCCACTTCCCCCGTCCGTACCCCAGATACACCCCCGGCGTGTAAATTCCCCTCCGGAAAACTTCCCCGGCGCCTTCTCCGCCTCTGAAGGTTCCGCAGGCGGAAATCAGCAGCAACCCGAAGATAACCGGAAGGGTTTTGACTAAACAGATCTTTTTCATAACTTTTTCCTCCGCCCCTAAGAGGGCGGAGGAAAGCGCGGCGCTTTAATGTGTAATACTCCGCCCATCACGATTTACGGGAAGGCCGTATATGTTTTAACAGCATCGCCGCTTCTTCACGGTTCCCGGCGCTTATCAGCTCTTCCCGGATTATCTCATCCCTTAAAACAGCGCCGACGGCGGCGAGAAATTGGATATGGGGGCCCGTGGTCTTTTTGGGGGAGATCACCATGATAAAAAGCCGGGATTTTTCCCCGTCCAGGGAACCGAAGTCTATCCCCTCCCGTTTAATGCCCACGGCGACGCAGATATCCTCCACCCCGCCGCTCTTTCCGTGGGGCAGGGCTATGCCGTGTTCCATGCCGGTACTCATCGATTTTTCCCGCTGAAACACATCCTTAAGGACTTCGGAACGGTCCCGGATCTTTCCCCTGGAAACAAGAAGATCCACCAGTTCGGTAAGTATCCCCTCCTTGGTTTCTCCCTTAAGATCCAGGCTGATAAGTTCCGGATCAACCAGGGAAAGTACATCCTCCCGTATGCGGCTTTCACCGGAACCGGCAATTTCCCTTTTAAGCGCGTAGGGATCTGAGGATTCCTTTAAGCGCCCGATGGCGTCACTGAGTTTCAGAATCACCTCGTAAACGGCGGTTTTGACAAAGAGGATATCCTCCGCGGCGCTTTCGATGGCAAGGGTCTCGCCGGTTTCGGTGATGGAAAGGATGACGCCCTCTTTCCGGGCCTGGGCAAGACCCTCATCCATGATTTGAACATAAAAGCCCTCTTCCGCCAGGTCCTTAAGGAGGCTTTGGCCCACCAGGTCGGCGATTTCCCCGGAGGAAAAGCGCCACTGGGCCGAGGCGGACTCGTTGCCCTTTACGGGCTTCCTCGTACCCGGACCGGGAATCGCAAGGGTCTCCGAAAGCATCAGGGGGGCAAGGAATATGGTTACCAGGGTCATAAGTATCACCACCCCGAAAAGGCGGGAATCCACATAGCCCGAAGCAAGGGCAATCCCCGCCAGGGTAAGGACCACTTCGCCCCGGGGGGCCATGCCCGCCCCTATACGCAGGGCGCCCCGGGGGTTAACAGTAACCTGCTATTTTTGCGTAATTCTTTATCCACAATGAAATAAAAACATTTCCTTTTGCCCTACCTACATACTGCCTATAGCAAATCCAAAAAACAGAGTTAAACAGAGTACTGAAGTATCCTGTGAGGTACTGACAACTAAACCCATAAGGGCTATATTTAATATAGCGAGGCCGTGAGATTCAAAGCCCACGGCCCCGGACCATGCCGGACGCCCCGCGCCCGGTTTTTTATTGCCTCCTTCTTTGTGAAGGATTAAGTGGTATCCTCCGGGGCTTCTGGCAGGGCTATCGGGCGGCGGTGTCCCTGACGTGATCCAGCGCAAGCCGGAGCGCGTCAATCGAGCCGTCAACGAAGCCCCGGACGTAATCCGCGGATTCATCGGGAAAAACCAGGGCGATGGCGTCGCCGTTTTCCCCGGTCCTGCGGAGAAGAAGCTCAAGAATACTTACCGCGCCGGCCATGTTCCCCGTAGGCGGGGATACCTCCGGGGCTTTGCCCCGTGTCCCGGAATTACCCACGGGGCTTGCTCCCTATCAGCGTGATATTCACACAGGCCTGATACCGCGCCCTGGGGTTCCCCGTCATCCGGCGCGGCGGGGATTTCCGTGGCATCCTCCTGCCGGTTCCGTAAAAGCCGGTGCTGCCGGTCTTGAACTCATGGGGCATGGCGTGGATTATTCCCCAGGATTCCCCCCATGCGTTTATGTCCAGCTTCAAAATATCCGGGGCCTTCTCGTCTTTCCTGCCG
>JAISRD010000206.1 GCA_031273835.1 Treponema sp.
TTTATTGCATAATATTTATATTCGTCTTTTACATTTAATATTATTGGAAAATGTTTATTCCAATAATCTTTTATTCCATTTATTAATTCATTATCATCATCAGCCGCTTCTATGCTTATTAATTCAAATTCATTCCACCTAAAAGCGTCTTCTGATTCTTCTAAATAATCTCCTATACATAAAAACCATATATTTTCTTCCGCGTTTATACATATTTTAATTTTTCCCAAAAATGCTTTATATTCATTGGGAATATTATATCTTTGCATTAAATTTTCAGGTAAATTATTTATTCTATTATTTTCGAGTAATATATTCCAACCATTATTTTTTGCCCAATCTATAAAATTATTTATCTTTTCCACTATTTAATCCAATGATTAACATTATACTATTTCTTAAATTATTTTGTCAATATGTTTTATTTAAAATCTTATAAAAATTTTAGCCAGCATTGCGCATAACGTTCCATATACGTCTCTTCTCATATCTCTCTCTGGGAAAAATAAACCGCCAGCACATTATCCCTATTCGTATCAATAATCTGTTAAAATCTTCACAAAAATACCAAACAATGGAAATAACTCGCCGTCGTTTTATTTCGCCCCCTATCTCCCGCGCGTTGCATAGGCGCATTACGTATAAATTCCCCCTCCAATGATCCACCTCCCCGACCCTCCTTATTTGGGCATTTTCCGCCCAACCCTCACTGTGTGGAATTTTACCTGTCCAGGGGACTTTGGATACGCAGGACATTGCGGCGGGCTATGTGGGTATACCGCTCGGTAGTTCTCAGGGTGGCGTGTCCGAGCAAATTCTGAATATACCTGATATCCGTTCCGCTTTCCAACAGGTGGGTCGCAAAGGTATGACGCAGGCCGTGGATCGACACGTCCTTTTCTATTCCCGCATTGGACAGGGCCTTTTCAAAAATACTCTGGGCTGTTCTAACGGAAATATGCTGTTTCGGGTCCTGACCGGGAAAGAGCCAGTTGTCAATACTGAAAATACGGCAGTATTCCCTGATAAACGCCGCGGCGCGGTTTGAGAGGAGGGTATACCTGTCCTTTCGGCCCTTGGCGCCGCTAACCAGCAGGGTATTTCTTTCAAAATCAATCCGCTGCTTCTTCATAGCCACCGCCTCGCTTACCCTCAGACCAGAAGAATAAATAAGCATAAGTAAAAGACGGTGTTTTGGATTGTTCTCCCTGTCCAGCAGCCGGTCGACCTCGCTGCGGGAAAGTACGCCGGGAAGATGGCGGTCATTTCTGGGCCTATGCTGTTCCTGGGCCAGATCTTTTTTCATCACCGTATTGTAAAAAAACTTTACCGCGCTGATTATCAAATTCATCGTCGAACTGGAAACATTACGGACCCTGTCAAGATGAGCCAGATACTCTTTAAAGTCCCTTTCCGTCATCTCCTCCGGGGCCTTTTGGAGTTCCCTGCAAAAAACCTTGTTAAAGTAAACATAGGTTTTGATAGTCCTGGGACTGTATTTACGGGAATGAAGCTCAGTCTCAAGTTTCTGCTGCCATGCGGCCGGAAATTTTTCCGGCAGGGGCTTAAAAGCTGCAAAACAGGACAGATCCGTATTTTCATCAGACTGCCCGGAATATGCCGGAGAATCACCGTACGGATCGTCCTCACCGGGCCAGCTTCTCCCGAAAAAACCGCTGACAATGACCTGCCCCTCATGCTTTTTGTTTACTTCCGTACAGGGGCGGTCAAACAAATTCCGGCGCTGGGCCTCCCCGGGGAAATACGTCAGGCTGAAACAACGGTCCGCCTTATCCCAATAAGCAAAGCCGTTTCTTATCAGTTTCCTGAAGAGCTCCTTGTCATAGTCATAGAAGGGTATGATGATCTTTTCCCCTTGATAAAACACATAAACCACATCCATGTATCGCCCCCTTTAATCATAAGAGGGCGGAACCCTGCGGGACGCTTCAATCTCCGCCTGATTTTTTTGAAGACCGGTAATGTCCCGCGAAAAATCCACGTTTTATTACAATTCGTTTTGATTTATCATGTTCCGGTTAAAGCAAAATCCGCCGCCGCGCCCTTAATAGAAGCGGAGGCTATCATGAATGAATTGACAAAGGGCCGGAAGGAATCTTCCCCTGTTCCGGTAAAACCGCCCGATCTTCCCGCTGTCCCGGCTCCGCCGGCGCTTGTTCCTGTTGTTCCCGCTTCACCGGCAGTTCCGGTTTTTTCCGCCCTGCTCCGTTTTGTAACATTGACCGCGGCTGCGTCGGGGATACTGGCCGCGGTGGTGCTGGCCGGATGCGGCAAAACGCCGGACGCCCCGGATCTGCTCGTTATCGGGAGCTGGAATGTGCAGACCCTCTTTGACGGAGAGGATAACGGGTCCGAATATGATGAATACAGGGAAACCGCCCTTTGGAACGAAAAAAAGTACCGGGCCCGGCTGAACATCCTGTCGGGGGCCATACAGCACTTGAACGAAGGCCGGGCGGAAGATTCCGGCGGGGTCCCGGACCTGCTCGCCCTCATTGAAATTGAAAATCTATCGGTCCTTGAGGATATCGCCGCCATGCCGGACCTGCCCTACCGGTGGCTTTTCTTCGCCGGCACGCCGGGGGCGCCCCTCGGGCTCGGCGTGTTGAGCCGTTTTCCCATCCGGGACGCCAAGACCCATGCGGTTAGCGTTCCGGGAGGTGAAGCGCCCCGGCCTGTGGCGGAATTTTGGCTTGAACCTGATAAGCGGGAAGCGCTGGTACTCATGGTTTGCCACTGGAAATCCAAGCTCGGCGGGGGGGAGGCTACCGAAACCGCCAGACAGGCGGCGGCGGCGGTGATCTCAAGGAGACTTGGGGAAATTGAACAAAGTTCCCCCGGTACCCAGGTGATTATCCTGGGGGATCTCAATGAAAACCACGATGAACTTGTACGTACAAACGGCGCTTACCTTCCCGCCCTCATCGCCGACAGCCCCTCCGCCGCCGTGTATACCGCGGCGGGTTCGGGAATCACGGCGCCCCGGCCCGGCTTTCGGGATTTTCTCATTTTAAGCGGCGGCAAACCCCCTGTGCTTGAGTACCTCGAAGGCCCGCGTCTTAACGGTACGCCCCTCTTTTCACCCTGGATGGAAGAAAACAACGGAAAAAACCCCGGCCATGGTTCGTATTACTACCAGGACCAATGGGAGACCATCGACCATTTTCTGCTGAACCCGCCCCTTTTTGACGGCGCCGGCTGGGAATACGACGGCTTTAAGGCCCTCAATACGGCGCCCTTTACCAATGCCGCCGCCGTCCCGGAGGCCTTCAATCCCCGTACCGGCGGCGGCCTTTCGGATCATCTGCCGATCATACTGAGTCTGCGGTGGACAGATTGATTATTCCCAAAGCCCCCGCCTGTTTTCCCGGGCGCCCCTTTCCAGGACACGGAACTCTTCCATAAACCGGAAACTAAAACGGGTATACGCATGGCCGAAACCGGCCCGTATGATTTCGGCATTGTGGCAGAGTCCCTCTTCGGTATAGATATACGCTAAAAGCCTGTTGTAACGGTCCCTCAGGTCCCAATCAAAGGCCAGATACACCGTCTTTCCCAAAAGCCGGGTTTTGGTAAAGTCGCTGGCCTCCCTGCCCAGGGGTTCGACTTCCTTACGGGGATGTACCGTTTCCGGGGTATCAACGCCGATAAGCCTTATGGTCTCCACGGGACCGAGTTCAGGGGGAGGATTGGCGATACGCACCCGCACCGTATCGCCGTCCACATGATCCACCACTTCCGCCCTCAAAAGCCGGGAAATATCCACCGCTGAAAAACCCGGCGGTTCCGCGACGCTGACCCGGTAAAGGGCCGATGACAGCGGCGGAGTAAGGGCGGCCTTTTCCGGCGACGGCGGCCGGCAAATTGAACAGGGCCCATAGGCACGGGCCGCGTCGCCTAAACTGAGGGCTATCTTTGAACGGCTCAGCGAAGAACAGCCGTCACGGTGGTATTTCTTCCCCGAATTGGTAACAAATACAATAATTTCCGCATCGGCGGAAAAACGGGGATCTTCGGCGTAACAGGGGGATAAGACCCCAAGGGACAGAAAAAAAAGAAAAAGGTATTTTGCCCATCCCCGCTTGGGGTTAAACGCCCGCATGGGGTAACTCTATTATGATATATATGAAAAGTAAAGGGCACGCCTCCACAACAGCGGAATTGCCCCTTGACTAATCCATTTTTACCTTCGAGAATAGGACAAGGAGGAAAGCTATGAGTGTTATAGAATATATTGAAGCCAGGGAAATACTTGATTCCCGGGGAAATCCCACTGTTGAAGTGGATGTGGTTCTGGAAGACGGAACCCTGGGAAGGGCCGCCGTACCCTCCGGGGCTTCCACCGGTGAGCATGAAGCGGTGGAACTGCGGGACGGCGATAAGGACCGCTATCTGGGCAAGGGGGTCCAGAAGGCGGTGGCGAATGTCAACGATACTATCGCCCCGGAGCTGGTGGGCTTTGAAGCAACCGATCAGGTTGATATTGACAGGACCATGATCGAGCTTGACGGCACCGAAAACAAGGGTAAGCTGGGGGCCAACGCCATATTGGGCGTTTCCATGGCCGCCGCCCGGGCGGCGGCGGAAAGCCAGGATCTTCCCCTGTACCGTTATCTGGGGGCTTTTCACGCAAACCTCCTGCCCGTACCCATGGCGAATATCATCAACGGCGGAAAGCACGCGGATAATAAAATTGATTTCCAGGAATTTATGGTAATGCCCCTGGGGGCCGATTCGGTACGGGAGGGCATACGCTGGACCGCCGAGGTCTTCCATACCCTGAAAAAGCTCCTGAAAGACGCGGGCAAAAATACCGCCGTCGGGGACGAGGGCGGCTTCGCCCCGGATATCGGAAACGAGGAAGCCCTGGATTTTATCATGAAGGCCATCGAAAAGGCCGGTTACAGCCCCGGCGAACAGTTCGGCATTGCCCTGGACTGCGCTTCTTCGGAGCTCTTTGAGGAAGGGGGCAGAAAGGCTTATAAGTTCTGGAAGTCCAACCCCGATAAGCCCTTCAGCGCCGACGATATGATCGAACTTTATACCAAGTGGGTCGATAAGTACCCCATCATTTCAATAGAAGATCCGCTGGATCAGAATGACTGGGACGGGTACGTAAAGATGACCAAGGCCCTGGGGGGCAGGATACAGATTGTGGGGGACGATTTCTTCGTTACCAATACCAAGCGGCTTTCCAGGGGGATCGAGATGGGGGCCTGTAATTCGATACTTATCAAGGTGAACCAGATCGGTACGGTAACGGAAACCTATGAGGCGGTGGAGATGGCAAAGCGGGCCGGCTATACGGCCGTCATTTCCCACCGTTCCGGGGAAACCGAGGACAACTTTATCGCGGACCTTGTGGTCGCCCTGGAAACGGGCCAAATCAAGACCGGCTCCATGAGCCGCACGGACCGTATCTGTAAGTACAACCAGCTTATGCGCATTGAGGACGAGCTTATGGGCGTGTCCGAATATGCCGGCAGGAAGGCGTTTTACAATTTGAAGAAGTAATGAAGAACCGGGAGTAAATTCCCGGGTATCTTCGTTCTGCAGGGTATTTGATAACCGCGGAGCTCACAAACTACCGGCTTTTGTCCGTGGAGTCTGCGGTTTCTGTTCCCCGGCAAAGAGGATCTTTACGGCGCTTTTTATATCCGCCGCGTTCTCCAGGCCGCCGGGTCCCTCCCCCTCGGAAGCGGGGGAGGGACCCACAAAGCGGTTAAACCCCAAGCCCCGGGCGGTTTTGATCCGCCCCGCCAGGCGCCGTATGGGGAGCAGTTCCCCCGTCAGGGACAGTTCCCCGGCAATGGCGGTCCCGCCGGGCAGGGGAAGCCCTGTGCGGGCCGAGTAGAGGGCCGCCGCAAGGGCAAGCTCCACCCCCACCTCGGTAATACGTATTCCTCCCGCTACATTTACGTATATATCCTGATCGGAGAGACGCAGGGAAAGGTGCTTTTCCAGGGATGCGGCCACCCTGGAAACCCGGGGCAGATCGATGGAACCGGAGAAGACCCGGCTCATTGAACCCTTTACGGGGACCGTGAGTACCTGTATTTCCACCAGCAGGGTCCTGGAACCCTCAAGCACCGCCGCCGTGGCAACTCCGGGCGGCAGGGTTCCCTCGCGCCGGACCAGAAAAAGCAGGGAAGGATCGGACGCCATGGAAAGGCCCTTTTCTCCCATCATGAAAATACCTATTTCGTCCACCGAACCGAAACGGTTTTTTACCGCCCTCAGAAAACGGCAGTCCCCCTGGGCGCCGCGGTTTTCGCTCTGTTCAAAATACAGTACCGTATCGACCATGTGCTCCAGCGTCTTGGGCCCGGAAATAAGGCCGTCCTTGGTAACATGGGCGGCCAAAAAGAGGGCGGCGTCATGTTCCTTTACCCAGGATATAAGCTCGTAGGAACAGAACTTCATCTGGTTCACCGTACCTGGGGCGGGGCCCGCTTCGTCGGTATGGAGGGTCTGGGCGGAATCCGCCATAACAAGTACCGGCTTTACCGCCTCCAGAATGGGCGTTATGTCCGCCAGCGCGCCGGTACAGCACACTTCGATACGGCCGCTTTGGGGGCCCAGACCCAGCCTGTCGGCCCGCATGCGCAGCTGCCCCGCCGACTCTTCGCCGGATATGTACAATACCCGGCCCCTGGTATCCGCCGCCGCCGCAGCCTGGAGGAGTAGGGTGGATTTGCCTATGCCCGGCTCACCTCCCAGGAGTACGGCGGAACGTTTCATGATGCCCCCCCCCAGCACCCGGTCCAGTTCCGGAAGGCCGCTTGAAATGCGGCTTCCTTCCTGGGGGTCCACCGAGGAAAGGGGCAAGGACCGGGGGCGGTTTTTGGGATCCCCCTCTGTCCGTTGAAGCACAGCGGCGGAGACCGCGGTTTCAACCAGGGAATTCCATTCACCGCATTCGGGACAGCGGCCAAGCCACTTCGGTTCTTCATGGCCGCAGAATCCGCATTTAAAAATCAGGGCTCTGTTCTTTTTCATATCGGCTAAGGTGTTCCATAGCCCCGGCGGCAAAAGCAAAATAACCGGCCTTGGAACAGGCTCAAATATACATCCACGGCAAAATCTTTACAATGAGGGTGTTTTTTTCCGGAGGCGCGTTTTTTAAAAAATTCGGCATTTTTTCAGAGTTTTTATGTAAATAACGACAAGTTTTTCTTGACAAAGCCCTGAAACGGCGTTAATTTATAATTGAATAGTTAATCAATTGTTCAATAAATTGTTTAATTGTTTAGCCCATACCGAAGATCCTGGGGTCTTTGGAAGGAGAGGATTATGAGTGATTTTGACCGCTGCGACTGTACGGTTATCCACGAAGACGTGGTGAACGTAATCAGGGAAAAACTGCCCGCCGAGGAGGATCTGCTTGATTTAGCGGATCTGTTCAAGGTTTTCGGCGATTCGACCCGGATACGGATTATCGGCGCCCTCCTTCACGGAGAACTCTGCGTCTGCGACATAGCGGCGCTTTTGGATATGACCAAATCGGCGATTTCCCATCAGCTCAGAGTTTTAAGGCAGGCTAAGCTCGTAAAACACCGCAGGGACGGGAAGGTGGTTTTTTATTCCCTGGATGATGATCATGTGGGGTCTATTTTCAGGCAGGGCCTGGAACATGTACAGGAGGGTTAAGGTGAATATGGAAAGTAAGGTCTTTTATAAAAGGGGCATTTTTGCCGCCCTGCCCCGGCGGACCGGCGTTTTCCGGTGGATCGGAAAAAACAGGTCCTTCCTCTTGGGTTCTCTCTTTTTTATCGGCGGGTTCTGTACGTCCCTGCCCTCCGCCGCTTCCGCCCTTGCCTTCCTGCCTTTCGGGTTTTCCGGCTGGCTGCGGCCCCTGCTTTTTATCGGCGCATGGTTCCTTATCGGGTGGGAAATCATATTAAAGGCGTTAAAAAACCTTACCAAGGGACAGATCTTTGATGAAAATTTTCTCATGACCCTGGCGGGTATCGGGGCCTTTATCATTGGGGAATTTCCCGAAGGGGCGGCGGTGATGCTCTTTTATCAGGTCGGCGAGGCCTGTCAGGATCTGGCGGTACGCCGGTCCCGGTCCTCCATCACCCGGCTTATGGATCTCAGGCCCGACTATGCCATGCTCAGGCGGGAGGGGGTTCTGGTAAGGGTGAGCCCCGAAGAGGTAAAACCGGGGGATATGATTGTGGTAAAACCCGGTGAAAAAATAGCCCTGGACGGCGTTGTGGAAGAGGGTAGTTCCGTGCTTGACACTTCGGCCCTGACCGGAGAATCCCTTCCCAGGGACGCCGGAACAGGTACGGAAGTGCTGGCGGGGATGATCAACCGTTCCGGCCTTCTCGGTATACGCGTTACCAGGGAGGCGGGGGAATCGGCGGTGGCGAAGATACTCACCCTGGTACGGGAGGCGGAGGAAAAGAAGGCGCCGGTTGAAAATTTTATTACCCGCTTTGCCCGCTGGTATACCCCGGCGGTGGTATGCGCCGCCGCCGTATTGGCGATTGTCCCCCCCCTGATCCTTATTTTCCGGGCGGACGGCGCCGCCTGGGGGGCCGCTTCCGCTCCCTACTTTGCCGAATGGTTCAGGCGGGCCCTGGTTTTCATGGTGGTATCCTGTCCCTGCGCCCTGGTGGTATCCATTCCGCTAAGCTTTTTCGCAGGCCTTGGGGGAGCTTCCAGGCGGGGCATACTTGTTAAGGGGGGCAATTATCTGGACGGCCTTAACGATGCGGAAACCGTGGTTTTCGACAAGACCGGTACCCTGACCCACGGGTTCTTTACCGTTACGGATATTTTTCCCCGGTATCCCTTTACGGAAGAAAAACTTCTTTCCTATACGGCCCTTGCGGAAAGCAATTCCAACCACCCCATAGCGGCGTCGATCAAGAAAGCTGCCGGGGAACGGGATCTTCCGCGTTCCGGCGGGGAGGACGCGGTGATTTCCTACAGCGAAATAGCCGGCAGGGGAGTACGGCTCCGGGTTGAAGGACCGGATGGAAAGGTAGTGAACCTTATGGCGGGGAACCGCGGCTTTCTTGAAGAAGCGGGGATAAGCTGCGAAGCCGGAGAGGGGGGGACAA
The DNA here is from genome assembly GCA_031273835.1 of Treponema sp. Lineage (GTDB taxonomy): Bacteria > Spirochaetota > Spirochaetia > Treponematales > Breznakiellaceae > JAISRD01. The sequence continues at coordinate 9,096 of JAISRD010000206.1, forward strand.
ATGTCTATACTGCGGTGGACGGAAACTATGCGGGAAGGATAGTTATCAAGGATCAATTAAAAAAAGACAGCTGGAAAACGGTGGCCCTGCTCCGCAGGGCCGGCATCAAAACGGTGATGCTCTCCGGGGATACAAGGCCCGCAGCCCTGGCCATAGCCGCCGAAGCGGGGATTGATGAAGTTTACGCGGAACTTCTTCCCTGGGAAAAGGTTGACCGGATTGAAGAACTCCAGGCCGGGGCGGACCCGGCGAAAAATCCCACCCGGTCAGGCAAAATCATCTTTGTCGGAGACGGCATTAACGACGCCCCCGTACTTGCCCGCAGCGACATAGGAGTCGCCATGGGCGGCCTCGGCTCCGACGCAGCCATCGAATCGGCGGATATAGTGCTTATGACCGATGAACCTTCAAAATTGATCGAAGCCCTGGCGGTGGCCAAAAAGACCCGGACCATTGTACGGCAGAATATCGGCTTTGCCCTGGGGGTAAAGGCCGTTCTGCTGGCCCTGGGCGCCCTGGGCTGGGCGCCGCTTTGGGCGGCGATCTTCGGCGACGTGGGAGTCGCCCTGCTGGCGGTACTCAACGCCTCCAGGGCCTATACCGCCAGGGCTTAATTCCCTAAAACTTAACCGGCTGAAAGCAGCCGGTTAAGGCGCTTTACAAAGTCCGCCGGGTCCTTGAGCTTGATCCCCTCCACAAGCAGGGCCTGGTCCAGCAAAACCCCCGCCACATCGGCGATCTTTTCCTCATCACCGGTATCCTTAAGGCCCGCCACGATGGGATGTTCGCCGTTTACTTCGAGGATGGGCTTAACGTCGGGCATACCGGTCTGGCCCATGGCTTTAAGCATCTGGGCCATTTGAATGCTGGGGTCGTTTTCATCGGCCACAATACAGGACGGGGAATCGTGGAGGCGCCGGGAAAGTTTAACGTCCTTCACCCGGTCCCCCAGGGCTTTTTTGATCTTTTCGATAACGGGCTTCGCTTCCTTCTCAGCCTGCTTGTTCTGCTTTTCCCCCAGCTCTTCGTCGGCGCCGGCGCGGTTTACCGCCTTAAGTTCCCAGGACTTGTTTTCCTTTTTTCCGTCTTCGGCGGGACTTTCTTTACGGTAACTGTGGAGGGAGGGAATCACAAGATCGTCAATCTCATCATCCATGATCAGAACCTCAATGTCCCTGGCCTTGTATGCTTCAAGGAGCGGTGAGGCCCGGAGGGTGTTTTCATCCCCCCCGGTGATATAGTAAATGTTCTTTTGATCGTCCTTCATGCGGGAAACATAATCGGCAAAGCTGGTCCAGCCTTCCACGGCGGTACTCTTAAAGCGGACCAGCTCCTGAATTTGCTCCCGGTTGGCATAATCCTGGTAGAGCCCTTCCTTGAGGGGCCGGTTGAATTCCCTGACAAAGGTTTCCCATTTCTTTTTATTGTCCTCCGAATTCCCCGCGGCGTCGGCCATGGCTTTGATCTCGGAAAGGAGCTTCTTTACCGATGCGTTCTTGATATTAAGGAGTATCTTGTTCTGCTGAAGTATCTCCCGGCTTACGTTGAGGGGAAGATCTTCCGAATCAATGACACCCTTAACAAAGCGCAGCCAGGTAGGCATAAGTTCCTTGTCGTCGTCGGTGATATAAACCCGTTTCACGTAGAGCTTGACCCCCGGTTTATAGTCCACATTGTACATGTCAAAGGGGGCCTTGGAAGGAATATAGAACAGGGTGGAGTATTCCAGGGTTCCCTCCGCCCGGGTATGGACATAGTGCAGCGGCGGCTCGGTATCGGAGCCGAACTGTGAACTTAGGCTCTTGTAAAATTCAGTATAGTCCTCTTCCTTTAGTTCCGATTTGGACCGCCTCCACAGAGCCTGTCCCGAATTGATCCGGTCCGTCTTGGTTTTGCTGCCCTTTTCCTTGCCTTTATCATCGTATTCCTTTTCGTCATAGGTAAGGTAAATGGGAAAGGCCACATGGTTGGAATAACGCTTGATAATATCCTCGACGGACCAGCGGTTGGCATATTCAAGCCCCTCTTCGCTAAGATGCAGTACCACCGTGGTTCCCTGGGCAGGCAGCGCGGCTTCGGGCCCGGTTTTCTCTATGTCGTAGCCCTCCTTTCCCTCGCTTGACCACTTCCAGCTTTCCTCTTCCCCGGCCTTACGGCTGATTACCTCAATGCGTTCCGCCGCCATAAAGGCCGAATAGAACCCCACGCCGAACTGGCCTATAAGGTTAGAATCCTTTTTAGCGTCGGCGCTGAGCTTTTCAAGAAAAGCCTTAGTCCCCGACCGGGCTATGGTCCCCAGGCTTTCTTCCAGGTCCTTTTCGTTCATCCCTATGCCGTTATCCTTTATGGTAAGGGTCTTTGCTTCCTTGTCAAAGGAAATATCGATCCGGGGATCGAAGCTTAAAGTCTTGTAGGCCTCATCGGCGACGGTGAGGTACTTGAGTTTGTCCAGCGCGTCCGACGCGTTGGAGACCAGCTCCCGGAGAAAAATCTCCCTGTTCGAATAAAGGGAATGAATGATTAAGTGAAGAAGCTGGCTGACTTCGGTCTGAAATTGATGCTGCGCCATAGCGGGCTCCTTTGATAGTGATGATTGCTTGGTTACTTTTTAAAATAACAAAACGGACCTGAAAAAACAAGCGCGGCTCCGCGTCGTTTTCACCCGTATCCAAAAGTCCCTGCTTCAAATTTGATCCGGCCCCCTAAATCGCTTAGGCTATATCCAGGGGGTGTTAGTACGGATAGTCATGGAGGATGTTTTTGACAATACGGCAAATATTCTTTTTTGGGTTTTGTATGGCGGTTCTTATGTCCATGTGCATGTCCTTAGCCATGGCCCTTGTTAATGTGGGAATAAACAGCCACTTCCTGAAGGCATGGTTAACGGGCTGGGGAATCGGATTCCTGGTGTCCCTGCCCTTTTCTTTTTTTATTCCCCCCCTCATACAAAAAATTATGAAGATCCTGAAAATATAAGGGGAAGCTCTAAAACTCAGGGTGTTAGAGGGAAAGCCCGTAAGGTACGGCCCCTACGGGGCTCCCGGCCGGCGGTACCGTTCCTCCTCGCTGAAAATACAGCCGCAGTACTTCTGCATATAAAGCCCCAGCCTCCGCGCCTCGGCCCGGCCTTCGCGGAAACGGGGGCGGAAGTCCCGGTATAAAAACGGGGCCCCCTCCCGGGCGGCGCTTGCTTCGGCGCTTTCCCTAAGAAGTTCGTGGTTTTGATAGGGACTCACCAGAAGGGTGGTACTGAAGGCGTCGAAGCCCCCCTCCCGGGCGGTCCGGGCGGTCCGCTCAAGCCTCATGCGGTAACAGGGGCCGCAGCGTTTCCCGAACTCCGCCGGGTCTTCCGCACCGGGACCGTCTTCCGGGTCTCCCGTGCCGGGACCGTCTTCCCCGTCCGTCCCCCGGTACAGCCGGGCGGTAAAGGCGCGGAGGCCGTATTCGTCCCGGCCGATGAGTTCCAGCCCCAGGGAGGCGGCGTATTGAAAGAGGGCGTCCCGGCGGCTTTTGTATTCGGTAAAGGGGTGAATATTGGGATTGTACCAGAAAAGGACGATCTCAATCCCCTCTTCCCGGAGGGCGGCGATACATTTCACCGAACAGGGGGCGCAGCAGCAATGAAGCAGGACCTTCACGGCGTCCCCTTCCGCGGAGGACAAGGCAGAATATTGACCAGAATCATGATAGATTTTACCATAGCAACATGAAGGAACCAATAGGACCAGAAGCTTCCCAGGCGGTACAGGGGCTTTTACGTGAATCCGGGGCCATGCTGGAGGGCCACTTCCTGCTCTCATCGGGCCGTCATTCGGACAAGTACTTCCAGTGCGCGCGGCTCCTTCAATACCCCGATAAGGCCGCCGCCGCCCTTGCCCCCGTATCGGAGCGCATACGTTCCGACGCCGCCGCGGGGCTTATCGCCGTGGACGCCGTGGCGGGTCCCGCCCTGGGGGGTATCATCGCCGCCTGGGAACTGGGCCGCCTGCTGGGGACCCGGGCTTTTTTTACCGAACGGGACGACAGGGGGATCATGTCCCTGCGCCGGGGCTTTGGAGTAAGGGCGGGGGAGCGTATCCTGATTGCCGAAGACGTGATAACCACGGGAAAGTCCCTGGGCGAATGCGCCGCCGCGCTGGAAGCCAAGGGGGCCGTTATCAGCGCCCTGGCCTGTGTGGTGGACCGCCGGGCCCCGGGGGTGGAAGTTCCCTGGCCGCTTTACGCCGCCTGCGCGGTGGAGGCCCGGACCTGGGACCCGGAGGACTGCGGGCTCTGCGGACAGGGCCTGCCGGCGGTAAAACCCGGTTCGCGGAAATCGTGATACCCCCTCAGATCATCTATGAAGACGAAGGGCTGATCGCGGTCAACAAGGCTTCGGGCATCTCCGTCGGAGGCGAACGCTGGGACGGGGACGCCGGGCGGCTCGATAAAATCCTTGAACAATTCCTTGCGGAACGGGGCGGGGCGGGGGTCCCGGAGAAGCTCTACAGGGTACACCGTATCGACAAGGAGACCTCCGGCGTTGTGGTGTTCGCAAAAAACGCGGCGGCCCACAGGGAGCTTTCCTCGGCCTTTGAATCCCGGTCCGTGCAAAAAATCTATACCGCCGTTGTCCACGGCCGCCCCGCCTGGCCCGGCGGCGGGATAAGCTGCAAGCTTCCCCTGCTTCCCGATGGAAATAAAAGGCACCTCACCATCGTTGACAAATACCGGGGCAAGCCTTCGGAGACACGGTTTAGCCTGATCCTGTCCGCGGGAAACTACGCGGTGATCGAGGCAAGGCCCGCCACCGGCAGGACCCATCAGATACGGGTACATCTGGCCGCCCTGGGACACCCCATAGTCTGCGATCAGCTCTACGGAAAAAACAACCGGTCGGGGAACGAAAAGGGCGTGCGCCTTTCTTCCTTCAAGCGTAACTGGCGGGGCGACGCCCTTGAGGAAAAGCCCCTGCTTTCACGGCTCGGCCTCCACGCCCTCACGCTGATCCTTCCCCGCCGGGGGG